>NZ_JBBECH010000018.1:0-37111 GCF_040881935.1 Saccharospirillum sp.
TATTAACGGCCGATGCCAAAACAGCCTTTGCGGATGCCGATATTGTGATCGACTTCACAACGCCTGAAGTTAGCCTTGCGCATCTCGATCAGCTCCAAGGAAGTGACAAACGGATTGTGATTGGCACTACGGGTTTTAACGAAGCCCAGCTTAATCAATTAAAGCAGGCGTCAGAAACCATCCCATTGGTATTTGCGGCGAATTACAGCGTTGGGGTGACCCTGTCACTTCAGCTTTTGCGAATGGCGGCCCGGGTGATGGGTGAGTCCAGCGATATTGAGATCATTGAGGCGCATCATCGTCATAAAGTCGATGCCCCGAGTGGTACGGCTTTGCGCATGGGCGAGGCTGTGGCGGAGACGCTGGGCCGCGATCTGGCCAAGTGCGCTGTATACGGCCGTGAGGGCCAGGAAGGGCCGCGCGCCGACGATACCATTGGTTTTGCCACGGTGAGGGCTGGCGACATTGTAGGGGAGCACACCGTGCTGTTTGCGAGTGAGGGTGAACGCCTGGAGATCACCCACAAAGCCAGTAGCCGTCAGACTTTTGCCCGTGGTGCCGTGCGTGCCGCCCAGTGGTTGAATGAGCAACCAGCCGGTCTGTACGATATGGAAGCCGTGCTGGGGCTTTAATATAGTCGACAATACTCACTCAGGTTTTATCACTTGTTTAGACGTTTAGAGCCCGTCCCATTTTGGGTAAGCGTAGGTGGGGGTACTGTGATGTTAGCGCCAAGGTATTGATATTTATCGCTACCCCATTGAAATTAAAGATTTTTTAGGTTGGTTTCTGTGATTCAGTTGCATAACACTGGGTTAAATTTCGATCACCGAGCGCCGGGTTATTTCCCTGGCCGTCGCGATATCGATTTCAACCTTTGTCAAAAAAATTCCGAAAAGTCGGCCAAGCCGCTCACCACGGGCATCGACCGGTTGTTCAAAGAATCACCAGAGCGTCAAAAAAACGCAAAAAAATGGGTTGACCGATAAACCGGCCTCTGGTTTGATAGGTCGTGGACGTTGATTGAGGCATTCTCGATCAATCCTGGGCAAGGGGAGTAAGACGCTCGCGTATCAAAACGCAGCCGACCAATAATAATCTCCCGATCAGGTGTGCCGACTTACTTCGGTAAAAAGCACAATCAGTCGGATCGGCCAGACAGGTCAGAATGAGATCGTTATTTGGGAAGCGGTTTTTTGAAACACGTCACCTTTTGTTCAGTAACGTTTTGACTCTGCAACGTGGTTGTAATATACATGCGGCAGGATATAAAAATAATGGTTGTCGATTGACTGAAGTGTTGTGATTCGTTATTGGTTACCCAATCGGTAGCGTACCGACACTGAAACAACGATGGCTCATCGAGAAGTCTGGTCACCAAACCAGTTGAAATAAAAAGGGGAATCTTGAATGAAAGCGATTAAAATTGCTTCTGGCGTTGCGGTAACCGCATTGGCTCTGGCTATTTCTGCCCAGGCAAACGCTGCTGCTCACGAAGGTGGTGCTACTGAGACCGAATGGAGCTTCACTGGCTCTATGGAGTTTTTGACTGTTATCAACATGGCCGACACCGGTCTGACAAATACTTCAGGCGATGACGTTGGAACCATTATCGACGTTGAGTTGGATGAGCGTGATGATTTTGACAGCGCCACAGCGGGTGAAGCTTGGGGACTTGAGACCAAGTTGGGTGTTGTTCATGGTCCCTTCTCTGCCAACCTTGTATTCACAGCAGATGATGATAACGCTGTGACAACAGAGGTTACCGACATTGTAATCACCGATGGCGCATTTTCTTTTGGCCAGGTTGGTAGTCTGGTGGACCTGACTCATGAATACGCGTATGACATGGGTGATTCAAACGACGATATTCTGGACGGAAATGCGTTTAACGTTGGTGGCATTGACGAGTCTGAATATTCAGAAGGCCGTGAAGTTGGTGCTGGCTTCCGCTACACCATGGATGGTCTGGCCGTTCAGCTTGAAGGCGTGAACACTACAGAGTCTGATGACGTTACAATGGACGGCACTGAAGATTACGGTGTAGCTGTTCAATACCAAGGTGAAGCGGACGCATTGAGTTATGTCGCTGAAGCTCAGCTTAGGACTTCTAGCTTTGGTGGTGACGATGATAGCCCCTACACTTATGTGGGTGCTGGCGCAACCTATACCATGGATATGATTACAGCCAAAGTCGGTTTCAACCGTTATTCAGTTACAACAGAAGGCGGTGCTAACGGTTTCCACGACGATGCTGTTTTGGAATACGGCTTCGAACTTAGCGCAACCCCGGTTGAGGCTCTGTCCGTTTACTTGAATGGTATGGATCAGGATAGTGGCAGTGTATTTGTAGACGACAGCATGGAGCTCCTGGCTGGTGCTGCTTACACCGTAGACGTGCTGACGTTTACCGGTGAGTACACTTACACAGCTGCTGATGGCGGTGATACTGCTCTAGGTGAAGTTGCTTATTCTGCTGGTCAGATCGGTGCTTATGGTTCTGTAGAAGTTACTGACCTGGACACAGATGCTCAGTCTCCGTTTATCGAAGTTGGCGCTTCATACACCCAGGAAAATGGTGTTGTATACTCAGCTCACTACGATCTGCAGGCTGATAGTGACTTCAACAATGAGCAGAACAACATTCAGTTGTCTGCTGCCTACGCTTTCTAATTCAGATTCCTCTGAATGAAGAAGTAGAGCCACCCCCTTTGGGGTGGCTTTTTTTTGCCTAAGCAAAAGACGAAAAACATAACATTGAAAGACGTGGAACATTAACTGACGCAGGGCAGTTAAAGACGCAAGACAACAACAGACGTTGGACAGCTAAAGACGTGAAACAATATTGACGTGAACCATGAAAGACGGTTTAAGATCTAGCTGTTAGCTATTAACTCCCTTCTAACCCCAATACTTCCTCTGTAATTCGCTCCCTGAACCAGTTCAACGCATTGCCACCTACGCCGGTCCGCCAGGCTTTGACGCCTGAGGTTGGTGGGTTTGTCTCCTGCAGTTTTACTTGCACCAGGTCTCCTGAATCCAGGTAACTCTGAATTCTGTGCTTTGGCAGGTAGCCCACACCCAGTCCGGCCAGTTGTGCTTCTATTTTGTCTCGCATTGAGGGTACGGTGATCAGTTTGTTTTGCCGGGTCCAGCCTATGGTGCGGGGTGTCATCAATTTGGTGGAGTCTCTGACGACGATGGTCGGGTAGGCTTCTATGTCTTCGTGGCGCCATTCGCAGGCGTTTTGCGCCAGGGGGTGGTCTTTGGCGACGGCGAATACCATGCTCATCTGGCCGAAGCGTTCGGTCTGGTAGCCGTCTAGTTTCGGGTCGAGGTTGTCGGCCGAGAGTATCAGGTCTGCCTCGCCGTTGATCAGCATTTCCCAGGTACCCGACAGTGAGCCGTGTATCAGGTGAACCTTGATGTAGGGGTTGGCTTCGTTGAATTCATGGACAAGGGGATATAGCCGGACCGGTTCATAAATGGTGTCGACACCAATGCGCAGTTCGGGTTCCCAGCCGCTGGCGATTTTCTTGGCCGAGCTGGCCAGATTGTCGATATTGCGCAGGATGCCGCGGCCTTCTTCCAGAATCAGCCGGGCGGCTGGCGTCATTTTGGCGCGGTGGCCGCTGCGGTCGAACAGGTCGATGCCCAGATCCTGCTCGACTTTTTGTACGGTGTAGGTCAGCGCCGAAGGCACTTTGTGCAGGGCTTCAGCGGCGGCGGCGAAGCTGCCGCGCTGGTCGATGGCATCGAGCGCGCGCAGCAGGTCCAGTGAAATTGGGTTGTGGGCCATGAAGGTTCAGTTTTTTTGAAATGTAGAGGCAATATATTCCGCTTACGGGCCCTGCTGCAACTGCCTAGACTGGTTGTTATTCGAAACAGAGTAAAAACTGAACTGAAATAGAACTGAAACAGAACTGAAACAGAATAGGAGGCAATTCCATGTCTACATTACGCAACGTTCGGCAAGTGGCCAAAGGTATCCCGACTTCAGATGGTGCCGGGGTGAAGCTGACCCGGGTGATCGGTAACCAGTATGTGAAGAATCTCGATCCTTTCCTGATGCTCGATGAATTCAAATCGGACGACAAGGCCGACTATATGGCGGGCTTTCCGATGCATCCGCACCGGGGCTTTGAAACCGTTACCTATATGCTTAAAGGCGCATTTCGTCACGGTGACAATCAGGGCAATACCGGCTATCTGGCACCGGGCTCGATTCAGTGGATGACGGCCGGTCGCGGCATTGTGCACGAAGAAATGCCCAATCAGGAAGATGGCCCGGTCTGGGGTTTTCAGCTCTGGGTAAATCTGCCAGCCAAGCACAAGATGACAGCCCCGCGCTATCAGGACATCCGCCCCGAGCAGGTCCCCGAAGTTGAACTTGAAAACGGCAAAGTCAAGGTATTGGTGGGCAACTTCCAGGGTGTGATTGGCCCGGTGGAGGATGTGGTGACAGACCCGCTGTACCTGGATTTTCACCTGAACGACGGAGCGACGCAGCGCATCGACATACCCGGTAATAAATCGGCTTTTGTGTACATCTACCAGGGCTCTGCACACATCGGGCAAACTGACTTGCCGGAACGGCACCTGGGCATTCTGGGCGATGGCGAAGGGCTGGAAGTGACCGCCACAGCCGCCGATACCCGATTGCTGGTGGTCGCAGGTGACCCGATTCAGGAGCCCGTCGTGCAGTACGGCCCCTTCGTGATGAACACAGTGGATGAAGTTCAGCAAGCCATTGCCGACTTCAATGAAGGGAGGTTTTGAGCTGCGAGCTTAGAGCTACGAGTTACAAGATTAAACCTCTTCTGGTCTTACTCATAGCTCTCAGCTAGAAGCTCGCAGCTCACTCCACCCAAAAGCGGTTGACTCTCTGCGGTGTTTTGACAATAATAATTTCTAGAGTAAAAATAAAACACTGAATACCGTTTTGGCGGTTGTTGGAGAGGCGTTATGTATCTGGGGCTGGATCTTGGAACCTCGAGTCTGAAAGCGGTGGTGACCGATGCGCAAGGCGGGTTGGTAGCCACAGAGTCGGTTAATCTGCAGACCCACAGCCCCCAGCCGCTTTGGGTTGAGCAAGACCCGGAAGCCTGGTGGCAGGCAACGGTGGCGGTTGTTCGTCAGTTGTCGGCGAAGATCGATCTGCATGACATCCGGGCCATCGGTTTGGCGGGCCATATGCATGGCGCCGTGTTACTCGATGCAAAAGGCCAGGTGATACGCCCCTGTATTTTGTGGAACGACGGTCGCAGCGCGGCCGAATGCGAGCAGCTTGAAGCGTCGCTGGCGGATTTTCGACAGCGCAGTGGCAATGTGGCGATGCCGGGTTTCACCGCACCCAAGTTGCTATGGGTAAAAAACCATGAACCCGATGCCTTTGCCCGTACTAAAACGGTGTTATTACCCAAAGACTACCTGCGTTATCGCCTGACCGGTCGTTATGTATCGGAAATGTCGGATGCCGCCGGCACACTGTGGCTGAACCCGGGCAAGCGTGATTGGGACGATGCATTGCTGGCAGCCACCGGTCTTGGGCGTGAGCATATGCCGTCTCTGATCGAGGGCAGCCGGGTGAGTGGGCCGTTAAGCGATGACGCTGCGGCGGCACTGGGCCTGAATGCCGTGCCCGTGGCAGGCGGAGCTGGCGATAACGCGGCCGGTGCGCTTGGTGTTGGGGTCACACGGCCCGGCCAGGGGTTTATTTCGCTGGGTACCTCGGGTGTTTATTTTGTGGTCAGCGAGGCGCACAAATCAGCCCCCGAGCACACCGTTCATGCGTTTTGCCATTGTCTGCCCGGTCGCTGGCATCAGATGTCCGTTATGTTAAGTGCGGCAAGCAGTCTGGAATGGTGGGCGCGGCTGCAGCAGGTCGACGTTGCAACCTTGCTGGCAGAAGTGGAGAACGCCAGTAAAACCAGCACCGAGGTTATTTTCCTGCCATACCTGACCGGTGAGCGAACACCGCACAATGATCCGCTTGCCAGAGCACAATTCTTCGGCATGACATCGCGTACCGCGCGTGCCGACATGACGCTCGCTCTGCTCGAAGGCGTGGCCTTCAGCATTGCCGACGGCGAGGCCGCCTTGTTGGCCGCAGGCACGCCGCTTGATGATATTTCCCTGATCGGCGGTGGCGCACGCTCACCGCGGTGGCGACAGATCATCGCCGATGTTCTGCAGCGCCCGCTGCATTTTCGGGAGGGTGGTGAGGTCGGCCCGGGCCTGGGTGCCGCCAGGCTGGCGCAGCTCTGCATTACCGGCGACAGCCCGGAGCAGATCGATTCGGTCTGCCCGCCGCCAGCCATTGTCGAAACCCACCTGCCCGATGCCGGGAAAGCGGAGTACTACCGCCAGCGGCTCGAATTGTATCGCAAGCTGTATCAGCACACCGCGCCTCTCAATGCTCTATTCACCCAGGAGGACTGACCATGCCCGCTTTTTTTAACGAAATAGAACCGATCCGATTCGAGGGGCCGGAGACCACCAACCCGCTCGCGTTTCGGCACTATGACGCCGAGCGACAGGTGCTCGGTAAACCCTTGAAAGATCACCTGCGTTTCGCGGTGTGCTACTGGCACAACTTCTGTTGGAACGGCGCCGATGTCTTCGGTGACGGCACCTTTGACCGGCCCTGGCACCAGGGAACCGATGCCATGGCGCTGGCGCATCAGAAGATGGACGTGGCGTTCGACTTTTTCCAGAAACTCGGTGCACCGTTCTGGACCTTTCACGACTACGATATCGCGCCGGAAGGGGCTGATATCCGCGCGAGCCGCAACAACCTGGCCGAGATGATTGACCGCGCCGAGGCTAAACAGGCTGAGACCGGCGTAAAGCTGTTGTGGGGCACCGCCAAGAATTTTGGCAACAAGCGCTATATGGCCGGCGCCGCGACCAACCCGGACCCGGAAGTGTTTGCCTACGCCGCTTCTCAGGTGCAACAGGCACTGGAGGCGACCCATCGTCTGGGCGGTGCCAATTACGTTCTGTGGGGTGGTCGCGAAGGGTATGAAACCCTGCTCAATACCGACCTGCGGCAAGAGCAGGAGCAGCTGGGCCGTTTTCTGAAGATGGTGGTGGAATACAAACACAAGCTCGGTTTTAAGGGCGCCCTCCTGATCGAGCCCAAGCCACAGGAACCCACCAAGCATCAGTACGACTATGATAGCGCCACCGTATTCGGGTTTTTGCAAAAGCACGGGCTGGAGCGTGAAATCAAGGTCAATATTGAAGTGAACCACGCCACCCTGGCCGGTCATACCTTTCAGCACGAGCTGGCAACAGCCTCGGCACTCGGCATTTTGGGCTCGGTAGACGCGAACCGGGGCGACTATCAGAACGGCTGGGATACCGACCAGTTCCCCAATAGCGTCGAAGACATGACGTTGGCCTGCTATGAAATCATTAAGGCCGGTGGCTTTAACACCGGTGGGTTCAATTTCGACACCAAGTTGCGTCGCACGTCGATCGCGGCCGACGACCTGTTTCATGCCCACATTGGCGCCATGGACACCATGGCTCTGGCGTACATTAAGGCTGCTGAGCTTTATGAAGGCCGGGTGTTGAGTAATTTTGTCGAAGCGCGGTATGCCGGTTGGCAGAGCGAGCTGGGGCGGAAAATACTCGGTGGCGACATGGATTTGGCCGCGACGGCGAAATACGCGGTCGATAACAGCATTGATCCCCAACCAGTGTCGAGCCGTCAGGAAATGCTGGAAAACCGGGTGAACCGTGTGTTGTACGGTTAAGAGCCCAAGTTTCGGCGTTCACTGAGGTGACAAGCGGCGGCTACCGGGGGTGCCCCTGTGGGGTAGTCCGCAGCAGGGACGCTGCGGTCTAGGCTCCATGGACGGATCTACGCCGACCCCACAGGGGCACCCCCGGTAGCCGTTGCGGACCAATGCCACCCAACCAACCCCGACAGACTCCTAGGCCGGTAGCAAAGGTTTGTGGCAGGTTTGGAGTTTGGAGGGGTATTCAGCCGTTAGCGAAAATGCTTCAGGGCCAGCGCGATAACCCCTTTACCGCTCATGTCTTCTGACCAGGAATAGGGTTCTACCTGAGAGCGGCCTATTAACTCGGGCACCAGGGCTTCGCTAATGCCCTCATGAATACCGGCTTCCATAAGGTCGTAGGCGCGTACCCCAGGCCCGGTTACGACCACGCGCTCCGGGCTCAGCAGAGCCAGGATGTTGGCAATGCCATAACCCAATACTTTCCCCGCCTGGTGAAACAGGTCGACGGCATAGGGGTGCGTTTGATGGCCAAGCTCGGTCAGCTTTTGCATCTGTTTTTCCGACGGATGGCGCCGGTCTGTGGCTGGCAAATCCATCACGGCGCTGGCATCGCGATACAAGGCGTAGTCGCCGACGTAGGCTTCAATGCAGCCGCGCTTGCCGCAGGCGCACTGAGGCCCTTCGTGACTGTATTTGGTGTGGCCGAATTCCGCCGCCGCGCCGAAATGGCCGCTGTATAAATGGCCGTTCACAACCAGGCCGCCACCGACGCCATAGCCAATCATAATGACCACAAAGTTATTGCACTGGCTGTAATTTGGGTTTTTTTGAATGGCGTAGGCAATGCTGTTGGCGTCGTTCGCGAGCTCAACCGGGCAGTTAAAGGCGGCTTCCAGCGCACGCGTCAGGTTAACGTTCTTGATGTTTAACGCCGGGCTCCAGACCACGTCGCCTTTGTGCACATCAACAAACCCCTGAATAGCGATACCCACGCTGACCAGCCGGGCAGCGTGCTCGGGGTGTTGTTCGAGAAAACGTCTGGCCTGTTCGACCAGCATCTCGTTCAATGACGCCTGGTCATGGCGCTGGGTCTTCTGCACCACCACGGTCTCATGGGCAATGTTACCCTTCAGGTCACCGAGCATTAACCGCACTTCATTGATCGAAAGCTTAATGCCGAGCACTGAGGCGTGCCCGGGGTTGAGATCAATCAACACGCGGGGGCGTCCGCGGCCGCTTTTAACATCCGGCCCCTTTACGTCTTTAATGATGGCGGCCTCTGCCAGTTCAGAGGTGATGGCCGTCACCGTGGCTGGGCTCAGGCGGGTGATCTGGCCAATATCGACACGGGCCAGCGGGCCGAACACGCGCAAGGTGTTGATGATGTCTACGCGGTTATCCGCTCGAATCTGTTCGGTGTCGTTTTTTTTCATGCCGGAAGAGCTTGCTGAATGGAATTATCCGGCCAGTGTAAGCCGGGGGTCTTTTTTAGTCGACTCTAAAATAAATTACAAACGGCCATACCCAGCTTAATTCTCGACACTAAAAGCTCACCGCTCAATCTTATTCCCTATAAAACACCGCAGAGGCCCACAGGCTTTCCCACACGGCGCCGGTTTCTTCCGCAACATCAGCCGGGGGTTCTTTCATGTGCACGTTGCTGACCAGGAAGGCGGTATCTGCCCGAAAAGGGATGCTGATCTGGCCGTTCGCATCGGTGATCAGCCGGAGTTCTTCGGCGTCTTCATTTCCCGATTTCATAAACACCCGGGCCAGCACTCCGGCTGAAGGTTCGTCGTTTAAAAACAGCGTCGCGGTTAGTGGCGCTTGCCCGGGTAAGGTGTAGGGGTTGTCTTCCAGGCGCCATTCCAGCGGGTAGCCAATCAACCGGTCTTCACCCTCGGCATGGCCGGTGCCGATGTAGGTTTTGGCGAAGCGGCGAAAGACTTCGGTAAAACCGCTGTCCGGCAATCCACGTTCTTTGTGGGCCTGGCGTACCCAGTCGAGCCCGTCCAGGGTGAGAAAGTTGTCGAACACGGCCGGGTCGTCGTAGGTGAGTTCGGTGTAGGTTGATTCGTAGGTCAGGGTGGTCAGGCCATGGCTGTCGACAGCCTGAGCGGCAGCAGGCCGGGCGCCGAGGCGAGAACTGATCGGGCGCTCCCGGCCGTTGTGGTGCAGCTCGAATCGAACAAAGCGGTTGGGGAAGAAGGCGTAGGTGTTGCCTTTGAAGTTCTCGCCGACTTTGATGTCGGCCTGCACGGTCTTGTTGACGTCGATGCGATACTGGAGCGGTTCCAGCCAGAATTCATGGGCGTTGGCCGGGTTGCCCAGGGTGAATGCCAGCAAAGCGGGCAGGGCGAGGCGAAACAGGCGTGTTGTCGCGGTTCTCTGAGTCATGAAGGGGCTCGGTATGGCTGAATGAACAGGATACTGAGAGTACGTCAACAGAGCCAGAGCGGATGTTTGAACTCACCTGGGTGAGCTGGTTGAACGCCAATCCCGGGCACAAAAAAACCGGCTCGGGGCCGGTTTTTAAACGTAAGGCTGTACTGAGGGCCGATTAAGCGGCTTTCAGGGCCTTTACGCGAGCGTTCAGGCGGCTGATGGTGCGAGCAGCCTTGTTCTTGCTGATGATGCCTTTGCGGGCCATACCATCAACAACAGGTTGAGCGGTAGTAAGTGCTTTGGTCGCCTGGTCGAAGTCTTTGGCTTCGATTTGAGCAACTACCTTTTTCAGGTAGGTACGAACCATGGAACGCAGGCTTGCGTTGTGCGCGCGACGCTTCACTGCCTGACGAGCACGTTTTTTAGAACCAGCAGAGTTTGCCACGGGCAGCTCCTTAATAGTCGGTTACTGGGATTGGGAGTCAAATTTGAGGGGCGCGATTCTAGGTTTTTGAACCCGAGCTGTCAATGGCTGATTGGCACCACTGTGGTTTGTTTTGGTGGCTTGAGTCCGTGTCAGCTGCCGGGTAGGCCTATTCAGGGTCGGCGTGAACCCGTCCATGGGGCCTAGGCTTCGGCATCCATGCCTCAGACTTCCCTGAATAGGCCTACCCGGCACCTAACACTCAGGGTTTTGCCAGCGTAAAAAATAAGAGCAGGGCCAGTGTCATGAGTCAGAAATTCGTGAAGATTAACCGGCTAGGTATCCAAGGGCTGTCGGGTGCGCCTACTGGTGGCCGTTAGACAACATGGACTAAAACGCCGGGAGCGTTTTAGCATGAGCGTAGCGAGCCCGGAGGGTGAATCCCATGGAAGGGATTCATATCTTGTCTTCGAGCCTCCATGGATGGATTTACGGCGTGCCTCCAGTTGGCGTACCCGACAGCCCGCTTCCCACAAAGGCAGTGGTTACCACCCAGGAAAGTTACCCAGCGGATTTCTGACTCATGACACGGGTTATAGCCTCCTAAAAAGACGCAAGACCCGTTTTCCAGTATCCGGTAGACTGGCGCCCAATCTTGAACTCTCTATCGGCCTTTATGTGCACCCATGACTACGCCTACACCAACAGAGCCTGATCTGCCAAAGCAGCCTGCCGTTTCCGGTCGCAAGACCCGGGGTATTCTGGGTAACTCCGTCATAGTTGGCGGCGCCACCGGTCTGTCTCGTGTGCTTGGGTTGGTTCGGGATACGGTGTTCGCCGTGTTGTTTGGTACGGGCGGGGCGATGGATGCCTTCTTTGTCGCCTTTAAAATTCCTAATTTTCTGCGGCGTCTGTTTGCTGAGGGGGCGTTTAATCAGGCATTTATTCCGGTGTTGGCTTCGGTGCGCGAAGCGGAAGGGGATGACGGGGTGCGTCGCCTGGTGGCGGCGACTCAATGGACGCTGGGCTCTGTGGTTGGCTTTATTACGCTGATCGCCATGCTGGGGTCGCCATTGGTGGCCTGGGTGTTTGCGCCGGGGTTTCATGATGATGGCGTTAAGCTGGAGCAGACGGCGGATTTTCTGCGACTGACCTTTCCCTATTTGTGGTTTATTGCGTTAACGGCCCTGGGCCAGTCGGTGCTCAATACCTATGGTCGCTTTGCGGCACCGGCCGTGACGCCGGTGATCCTGAATCTGTGTCTGATTGCGGCGGCATTCTGGTTGACTCCCCAATTTGATGTGCCGATGACCGGGCTGGCCTGGGGTGTGATGCTGGCGGGCTTGCTGCAATGGGTGTGGTTATGGCCTTCGCTGATCTCCGCTGGGGTCTGGCAGCCATACCGGTTTGGCTGGCACCCCGGCGTGCGTCGCATAGGTGTGCTGATGATTCCGGCCTTGTTCGGGGTATCGGTCAGTCAGATTAACCTTTTGCTGGATACGGTGCTGGCGTCACTGCTGCAGGATGGCTCTGTAGGCTGGTTGTATTACTCAGACCGGCTGTCTGAGTTGCCATTGGGCGTTATTGGTATCGCCATTGCCACGGTGTTGTTGCCGAAGTTGTCGCACAGTGCGGCCAAGTCTGATCATCAGTCCTTTAAGCAGACCCTCGGCTGGGCGATTCGAGTGGTATTGCTGATCGGCTTGCCAGCCATGGCGGCGCTGCTGGTGCTGGCCGGGCCACTGTTGACCACGTTGTTTCAATATAAAGCCTTTACCCTGTTCGATGTGCAGCAAAGCAGCGGGAGTTTGATGGCTTATGCGCTGGGTTTGCCGGCTTTTATGCTGATCAAAATTCTGGCGCCGGCTTTTTTCAGCCGCCAGAATACCAAAACGCCCGTCAAAATCGGTATCTGGGCCATGGCGCTGAATATGGTGTTTAACCTGATTTTGATTGTGCCGCTGGCTCATGTTGGCCTGGCGCTGGCCACCTCGTTGTCGGCCTGGATCAACGCTGGTCTGCTGGCCATTACCCTGCATCGCCAGGGGGATTTGCCGGGTGTTGAGCTGTGGCGGGCCTCTGTAGTGCGCGCCCTGGCAGCGTCGGTGGCGATGGCGCTGGTGCTGTGGTTACTGCTCGGCTGGCCACTGCTTGACTACCCCGAAGCTGTGTTTGGCAGGGTGTGGCGTACCGGCTTGCTGGTCATCTCCGGTCTGGTCAGTTACAGCCTGTTCTGGTTCCTGCTGGGAGGGCGCTTGCGTGAGGTGCGTCATTGAGGTGCTTTTACGTGGTACTCGCAGGGGGAATTATTCAAGAGCACTATAAAGACGGGCGGGGCGGTTTTTTGTATACTGCGCGGCCTTGTTTTCTCCCTGGTTCGTTTTATGCACATTAGCCGCAGTCCGCACCGCTTGGGTCAGCCCAGTGCCGTTACCATTGGCAGTTTCGATGGCGTGCATCTGGGGCATCAGCATCTGATCGCCGAGGTGCTGCGCGAGGCAAAGCAACGGGGCCTGACGTCTACGGTGGTTACCTTTGAACCGCAGCCCCGCGAGTTTTTCGACCCCGAGGGCGCTCCGGCGCGGTTGTCGTCGCTGACTGACAAGGTGCGTCGCTTTCGCGAGCTGGGTGTCGAGCAACTGGTGGTCTTGCCGTTTGACCGACGCTTGCGCTCTATGTCAGCCGCTGATTTTGTCGGGCAGGTATTGCTTGAAGGCCTGCAGGCGCGCTGGGTGCAGGTGGGTGATGACTTCCGTTTCGGGAACGATCGTAAAGGTGATGCCGCTTTTTTGCGCCAGTACGAATTCGATGTGGCCGAAATGCCCTCCCAGCGGATCAACGGCCACCGAGTAAGCAGTACGGCCATTCGTGGCTTGTTGGGCGATGGCCAGCTTTCGCAAGCCGCGGCCATGCTGGGCGAGCCCTACACTCTGAGCGGACGAGTGATTTATGGCCGTCAGCTGGGCCGAACCCTGGGCGTGCCGACCGCCAATATCTTACTGGCCCACCCGAAACTCGCCATGGCCGGGGTTTATGTTGTTCAGGCGCGCCTCAATAATGAGTGGGTGCCTGGCGTGGCAAACCTCGGGCCCAAGCCTTCGGTCAATGACCTTCGAAACTGGCTGGAAGTGCATTTGTTCGACGTAAGCCCGGATCTTTACGGTCAGCGGCTGGATGTGCAGGTGCTGCACAGGCTGCGCGGTATTGAAAGATTTGATACGCTTGACGCCCTTAAAAACCAGATTCATGCAGATATCCAGGCCGCTCGCGCCTGGTTTTCCCCATCAGACGGAAGTGATCGAGCTCCATGACAGACTTTAAAGCGACTCTGAACCTGCCGCATACGGATTTCCCGATGCGCGGTAACCTGGCCAAGCGTGAGCCGGAAATGCTGGCCCACTGGGAAAAAAACGGCATTTACCAGCGAATTCGCGAAGCCAGTGCGGGTCGCCCCAAGTTCATTTTGCACGATGGCCCTCCGTATGCGAACGGCAACCTGCACCTTGGGCACGCGGTTAACAAGATGCTCAAAGACATCATCATCAAGTCGAAGAACTTCATCGGCTACGATGCCCCCTATGTGCCGGGCTGGGACTGCCATGGCCTGCCGATTGAGCACAAAGTCGAGACCATGATTGGCCGCGCTGGCGACAAGGTCGATTTCAAAACCTTCCGTGCCAAATGCCGCGAATTCGCGCTCGGCCAGATCGACGGTCAGCGCAAGGAATTTATCCGCATGGGCATTTTCGGCAGCTGGGACAAGCCCTACCTGACGCTCGACCATCAAACCGAAGCCGACATCATTCGAGCCCTGGGCAAGATCGCCGAGAGCGGCCATCTGGTGCGTGGTTTCAAGCCGGTTTACTGGAGTGTGGTGGGTGGTTCTGCGCTGGCCGAAGCCGAGGTTGAATACCACGATAAAACCTCGTTCAGCATCGATGTGCGTTACGCCGCCAAAGATGAAGCTCAGGTGCTGACAGCGTTTGGCACCAAAGCAGGCCAGGGTGAAGTCTCCGCCGTCATCTGGACAACCACCCCCTGGACCTTACCAGCCTCACAGGCCATTTCGGTGGGTCCGGAACTCGACTATGTACTGGTGCAAACCGAATTTAACGGCGAACCGGCCCGGCTGATTCTGGCGGAAGGCCTGCTCGAAGCGGTAACCGCCCGTGCTGAATTGGGTGACGTTGAGGTGCTGGCGCGAGTACCCGGTTCAGCGCTCGAAGGCCTGGTGTTTGATCACCCCTTCTATCAGCGGGATATCCCTATTCTGCTGGGCGACCACGTTACGCTCGACGCCGGTACCGGCTGTGTTCACACCGCGCCCGACCACGGTATGGAAGACTTTGTGGTCTGCGGCAAATACGGCATCGAGACGATAAACCCGCTGGACGACAAGGGCGTGTACCGCCCCAATGTCGAGTTGTTTGCCGGTGAGCATGTGTACAAGGTCGAGCCGCACATCCTGGAAGTCTGTACAGAGAAAGGCCGGCTGCTGCACGAAGAAAAAATCCGTCACAGTTACGCCCATTGCTGGCGCACCAAAACACCACTGATCTACCGGGCGACACCGCAGTGGTTTATCAGCATGGACAAAGAAGGCCTGCGCGCTAAAGCGATGGACGCCATTAAGGGCGTGCGCTGGGTGCCGGGCTGGGGCCAGAACCGCATTGAAGCGATGTTCGAGCAAAGCCCCGACTGGTGTATCTCGCGTCAGCGTACCTGGGGGGTGCCGATTGCCTTTGTGACCCACATTGAAACCGGTGAGCTGCACCCGGAAATGCCACGCCTGATCGAAGCCGTGGCCGCCCGTGTTGAAAAAGAAGGGATGGACGCCTGGTGGGAACTGGACCTGGCAGATCTGCTGGGTGACGATGCGGTTAACTACGAAAAAGCGACCGATACACTGGATGTCTGGTTTGATTCAGGCGTGACGCACGACACCGTGTTGCGCAAGCGCGAAGAGCTCGGCCAGTACCCGGCCGATATGTATTTGGAAGGCTCGGATCAGCATCGTGGCTGGTTTCAGTCATCACTGAAGACCGCCGTGGCGATGAACGGCAGCGCGCCCTACAAGCAAGTGCTCACTCACGGCTTCACCGTTGATGAGAAGGGCTACAAGATGTCCAAGTCGCTGGGCAATGGCATCGAACCGCAGGAAGTGTTCAATTCTCTGGGGGCCGATATTCTGCGCTTGTGGGTAGCCTCGACCGACTACAGCGGCGATATGGCGATGTCGAAAGACATTCTGAACCGCTCGGCCGATGCCTATCGTCGTATCCGCAACACCGCCCGCTTTCTTATTTCCAACCTGGAAGGCTTCGACCCGGCTGCACACAGCGTGCACCACGGTGACATGCTGGCGCTGGACCGCTGGGCTGTGGACCGCGCCTACCGGTTGCAGCAGGAGATCTCCGACGCTTACGACAACTACCAGTTCGTGCAGGTGTACCAGAAGATCCACCATTTCTGTGTGCTCGACATGGGCGGGTTTTATCTCGATATCATCAAAGACCGCCAATACACCACCCAGGCGGATTCGCTGGCCCGGCGCAGCTGCCAAACGGCGCTGTACCACGTGCTGGAAGCCCTGGTCCGCTGGATCGCCCCGATTCTGAGCTTTACCGCCGATGAGCTCTGGCAGTTCATTCCAGGCAAGCGCAGCGTCTCGGTGTTCGAGCATACCTGGTATGACGGCCTGCAGCCGCTGGATGACGATGAGCCCATGGGCGTGGCCTTCTGGTCCGAAGTTCAGGACGTGAAAGAAGGCGTGAACAAGGTGCTGGAACTGGCCCGTAAAGAAGGCCGGGTTGGCGGTGCGCTCAAATCCGAAGTGACGCTCTATTGCGACGAGGCCCTGAAATCGGTGCTGACCACGCTCGGCGATGAACTGCGCTTTGTAACCCTGACCAGTGCCGTTACCCTGGCTAACCTGGCCGAGGCGCCGGAATCGGCCCATGAGACAGACCTGGAAGGGCTGAAAGTCAGTGTTTCCGCTTCCGGGCAGCCAAAATGTGGCCGCTGCTGGCATCAGCGCCCGGATGTGGGAGCGCATGCCAAGCACCCTGAGCTGTGCGGCCGTTGTGTCGAGAATATTGATGGCGACGGTGAAGTGCGCCACTTTGCGTAAGGGCTGGGCATGGCAATGAACGCAAGGATGAAACAGTCGGCCTGGTTGCTGATCGCCGCTATGGTGGTGGCGCTGGACCTCTGGACCAAGAGTCTGGCAACCCAGATGCTGCAATATGGTCGGCCGGTCGAGATTTTGCCGGTGCTCGATTTTACCCTGCTGCACAACCGCGGTGCGGCCTTCAGCTTTCTGAGCTCGGCAGGCGGCTGGCAGCGCTGGGTCTTCACCATCATCGCTCTGGCTGTTAGTGCCGTATTGCTGGTGTGGACTTTACAGTTAAAGCCGCAGGAGCGCTGGCTGTCGGTGACATTGCCACTGATTTTGGGCGGAGCCCTTGGCAACCTCTATGACCGGCTCACGCTGGGCTATGTGGTCGATTTTGTTCATTTTCACTGGCAGGGTAGCTATTTCCCGGCGTTCAACATTGCCGATGCCGCCATCACCGCCGGGGCCATCATGATGATTATTGATGCGCTCTGGCTGCAGGCACGGCGCAATGCGGCTTCCGGTAAGTCGTAAAGCTTTAACCCAAGTTTCGGAGTTCGGGTTGCCTGGGTGGCATGGGTCCGCAGCGGCTACCGGGTGTGCCCCTGTGGGGTCGGCGTAGATCCCTCCATGGAGCTTAGGCCGCAGCATCCCTGCTGCGGACTACCCCACAGGGGCACACCCGGCATCCACCGCTTGTGACCTCAACAAATCCGACATTTGAGTTGTAATACTCTTTTTCGAACAGGTAGTGAAACATGCAGATTCAGGAAAACTCGACCGTCACCTTGCACTTCGCGTTGCATCTGGACAGTGGCGAGCAGGTCGACAGTACCTTTGATCGCCGCCCGGCCACCCTGACCATTGGTGATGGTAATCTGCCGGAAGGGTTTGAACGGTGCTTGATGGGGCTAAGTGCGGGCGACCGGCGCAAGGTGCAGGTACCCCCGCAGGATGCCTTTGGCCAGCACAACCCGCAGAACATTCAGCAATTCAAGCGCGATCGCTTTGCCCAGTCTGAACCCCTGGAGGTGGGTATGGTAATGTCGTTTGAAGACGCCGGTAAGAATGAACTACCTGGCGTCGTTGCTACACTGGACGATGAATTTGTCGAAGTCGATTTCAACCACCCTCTGGCGGGAAAAACGCTGGATTTCGACGTCGAGATTATCGAGGTAAAAGAGGCGACCGATGGACATTAAACTGGCCAACCCACGCGGCTTCTGTGCCGGTGTAGACCGAGCCATAGACATCGTAAACCGGGCGCTGGAGCTCTATGGCTCCCCGCTCTATGTGCGCCATGAAGTGGTGCACAACAAGTTTGTGGTTGATGATCTGCGTAATCGCGGTGCCGTTTTTGTCGATGAACTGCACGAAGTGCCCGACAATCAACTGGTGATCTTCTCCGCTCACGGGGTTTCCCAGGCGGTGCGCCAGGAAGCTGACCAGCGCGGCTTGAAGGTGTTCGACGCCACCTGCCCGCTGGTTACCAAGGTGCACCTGGAAGTGTCCCGCTACAGCGCCGACGGCATGGAATGCATCCTGATCGGTCATAAGGGTCACCCGGAAGTTGAAGGCACAATGGGCCAGTACGACACGTCCAACGGCGGCGCCATTTACCTGGTGGAAGACGACCGTGATGTGGACAAGCTACAGGTACATGACGAAACCCGTCTGGCCTATGTCACCCAAACCACCCTGTCGATGGACGATACCGCCCGCATCATCGACGCCCTGCGCACCCGCTTTCCACACATTCAGGGGCCGCGCAAAAACGATATCTGCTACGCCACCCAGAACCGACAGGATGCCGTGAAGACCCTGGCGCAGGATTGCGATGTAGTACTGGTCGTGGGCTCTCCGAACTCGTCGAACAGCAACCGGCTGCGTGAACTGGCCGAGCGCATGGGCTGCCGCGCCTACCTGCTCGACGACGCCTCCCAGCTTGATCCGGCCTGGTTTGATCACACCACCACCATCGGCGTGACCGCCGGCGCCTCGGCCCCGGAAATACTGGTCAGCCAGGTGCTGGCAGGGCTGAAAGCGCTGGGCGCCACCGCACCGCTGGAGCTGGATGGCATACCGGAGAACATCACCTTCTCGATGCCCCGGGAATTGCGGATCAAACACCTGCCCTGAGCTTGGTGGTGCCCGCCACCCATGTTGTGCCCGCCGCCCATGGCGTACCGACCGGCATAACGACCTGCGAAAATTTGAACCTGTTGGCAAATTGCCGGTAATGTAGCCCACTCGTCCTTCCGCTCCAACCGTCTGTCAGTTTGGGCAGGTGTGGTTGCGTTAACCGATTAAGCTGATTGTCATCTATAGGTGGATGCGTCTATGAGCAGTCAGAAAGGGGTCACATTGATCGAGCTGATGATCGGGATAGGCATGCTGGCTATTCTGGTTGCCATCGCTGTGCCCAATTACCAGCTATTGGTCAAGAATAACCGGTTAACGTCGGCCAGCAACGAGCTGCTGGGCGTTTTTCAGGTGGCCCGGGCAGAGGCCGTTCGCAGTAACCGCCGTGTTGTGCTGATGCTGGAACCTGCCCCTGTGGCCACCAATAACGAAGGCCACGTCATGGTCTTTGTAGATGCCGACCGGGATAGCGTGCAGGATGCCGGCGAGCGCCAGGTGCGTACCTTCCTGCTGCCGGCCGGTACATTAACGCTAACCGCAGTGAACGGGAGCGGAACCGCCGTGGACCGCATCAGTTTCCAGCCCGACGGGCGAACCCTGGACAGCGCGACCATGTCCGTCAGTGTCTGCGACGACCGGGGCAAGGGGAAGGCGTTATCACTGCTTGGCTCGGGGCAGGCACGGCTGACAGGAGATATCACATGTTCCTGACCGGTGTGAACCCCATTGTGTCTAAACAGTCGGGCTATTCGTTGATCGAAGTGCTGGTGACGGTGGTCGTGCTCGCGGTAGGCCTGCTCGGGGTGGCGGGTGTTCAGGCGCTGGGTCTGCGTACCGCCAACGTTGCCCTGGACCACAACAGAGTGACGGTTCTGGCGACGGACATGGCCGAGCGCATCAGGGCCAACCCCATTGGCTTCCGGGACGATCACTATAGCGTGACAATGGATGAAGCCAACCCTCCGCCGGCTGCAACCTGTAGTGAGGCTTGCACACCAGAGACGCGCGCCGGGTCGGACCTGGCTGGCTGGTATGACCGGTTGATGGAACTGGACCAGGCCAGTGCCGTTATTGAAACTAATGCTTCGGTCGCTCAGATAACCATTAACTGGGTCGATCCCGGTATTGGCTTTGGTGGCCAGAATGCAGATGAGGCGCAGTCTTTCGTGTACCAGACCCGGTTGAGGACTCCATGATATGACCTTGCAGCGTGGTTTTTCCGTTGTTGAACTGATGATCGCCATGGCCCTCAGCCTGCTGCTGGGTCTGGGCATATTTCAGGTCTTTACCTCCAATCAGGAGTCGGCACGGCTGACCCAGGCACTGGTGGAGGTGCAGGATACCGGTCGTATTGCCCTCGATCTGGTTGCTCGCGATATCCGTAATGCCGGCTACTGGGGGTGTGCGGGGGACCTGGACCGCATTAGCACTACGCTCAATACAAATAGCGACTTCTATGATGTAGATATTCATAGCAAACCCAGTACTGACAGCGGTATCAGTGCTCAGGATAACGTGGACGCAGTTACCGAGGTAGACGGATATTTGGTTGTCGCCGGGACGGATGTGCTTGAACTTCGCTCTATGGCATCGGGTGGGGTGTCGATCTCGAAACCCATGAACACGGAGTCGGCGGCCCTGTTTGTCGAGCATGACTCAGGCATTGAAGTGGGCGACGTGCTGACTGTGAATGACTGCGAATCCGGCGATATATTTGAGGTGACAGGATTCCAGGAGTCGGGTAACGGGAGTAAAGGCAATAGCATGGTTCACAATCAGGGGAATACTACGGGTACACCCGGTAATGCGAAGAAAGAACTGAGCAAGCAGTACGGTATTGGCAGCCAGATTCTCCGGCCAACCTATCGTGGCTATTTCCTGAATGAGCAGAACGGTGTAAAACGCCTGATGTATCGCAATGAGCGTGATAGCACCACGGTATTTGCTGATAACGTAGAAGATTTTCAACTGATGTTTGGGGTCGACAGTACTGGCGACAGGGTTGCCGATAAGTTTGTCAGTGGCACTACCATAGCCAGCGACGGCTTGAGTTACGGGGATGTGCTAAGCGTCGAGGTGAGCATTCGTATTGCCTCGTCGGCCACCAACATAGTGGACGAGGGTATTCCCTATATCTGGAATGGTGGTGATGCCTTGCCCGAAGCTGAAGATCAGGGTCGTTTGCGCCGGGTATTTAGTTCGGTGTCTACGATAAGGAGCAAGTTTCCATGAGAGCAGTTCGGTTTCAGTCTCCGTTGGTGCCACGCCGTGAGCGGGGTGTGGTGCTGATTACCGCCCTGATCTTCCTGATTGTGCTAACCCTGGTTGCGGTAACAACGGTGCAGAATGTAAACCTGCAGGAGCAAATGACCTCGTCGGTTCGCCAGGGCAACATCGCCCTGGAAATTGCTGAACACGGGCTGCGGGATGCTGAAAATTTTATCATGAGTTTACCCAACTCCGGGGCCTTCTTTGTTTCCGGCAACGGCACCTACGACCAAAATGAGGCGCCGCTTCCATGGTCGGTAGACTGGGAATCTGACCAGGTACGCCACGGTACCGATGTCACCATAGACGGTGTCGTTTATGACACGCGCTACTTTGTTGAATACATGGGGCGCATGTCGGAACAGGAAAACACCGGTGAAATCGTTACCGGCGGGTCGCTGGACACGGTGGGCCAGAATATGGGTTACCGGGTGGTAGCCAGAGGGCTGGGTAACGACAAGATCACCGAGCGGGTTGTTGAAACCTACGTCGCGCGGACCTTCCAATAGGAGCTAGGGCCATGAGTACTTTCAAGACCAGGCTTGCCCTGGTATTTGCCACACTGACCGTCAGCGCCGGCACACTCGCCACCCAGATTGTACTGGAAGACTACCCGGTCAACTACGGTATCCGGGCGAAGCCGAATATTCTGGTGTCGATGGACGATTCCGGCTCGATGGATCTGGAACTGTTTCTGGTCGGGGCGACCGAAGGGTTGGGCTACTGGGACAGCGACTACTGGGGCAACAGCACCGGCAACGGTTTCGTTGAGAATAAGATGCCGGTTACCAGTGGCTATTTATCCGGTTCTTATTCTCATTTGTTTCCTGTTGGTGATGCCAATACGGGTAGCACCGAAGCCGACCGGTACAATGGCGGGGCGCAATACCCCGGTTACGTTGTGCCGCCTTTTCGGGCCTATGGTTTTATGCGCAGCGCCGACTGGAACAGAAGCTATTACAACCCTGAGGTTACCTACCGCCCCTGGCCTTCCTATGGCGGCGTCAGCTGGCCAGAAATAGACCCGGCGCAAGCCTGGCTGGACCCAACGGTTATTGGCAGTGATATGACCTCGCGCCATCTTGATTTAACGGCGCTCACCGCAGGAGACCGTTTTGGTACGGGTGACCGAACCGGGTTTAATTTCGAGAACGATATGTGGTGTGACGACAACGGTACCTTATGTAACGGGGACGAACCTCTCCTGGATTATTGGGCGGCCACCTATTATGTAGCAGATACTGAGTCCACTTATACCTACAATGGAACGGGTTATCAGTGTTCCGATTTTGCCAATGGCCCGGTGGCGGATGTCTACCATGAATTCCATGACGAACCCGGCTGGTTTAGCGGTGTCGATGCCTTTGCGCCTGACGGCAGTTGTCTCGAACAGGTAGAGATTCGCTCCGACCGACTCGACTACCCCAGTGGCCGCAGCTATGAAGACGAATTGCAGAATTTCGCCAACTGGTTCAGCTACCATCGAAAACGTCACCAGGTTGCACGCGGCGCCCTGGGTTATGCCCTGCAAGGTATCAGCGGTGTGCGTACCGGACTGTTCTGGATTAACAACCGCCGTGAAATTGATATGTTCGATCTTGACGTGCCGGCTGACGTAACCGATTTTCTTTCGGAGAATTACTATTATGTTGCTAATGGTGGTACGCCAAACAGTGATGCATTGCGTCATGCTGGAAGTCAGCTGGACAGTGACAGTTCAGATATTATTGAATACGCCTGTCAGAAAAATTACACGTTAATGTTCACCGATGGTTACACTAATTATAGCGGTAATACTGGTAATGTTGATGGTGATAAGGGTGCCCCCTATTCGGATGGCTATTCCAATACACTGGCAGATATCGCTCAGTATTATTACGATCGCAAACTTCGCGATGGCGACATTGGCGTCGATGGCAATACCTTGTTAGGTGGCCGCGTACCGGTCGCCGAAGCCTGCACTGACGGCACCCCCGACCCCTGGCTTGACTGCAACGACGACCTGCACATGAACACCTACGCGGTGTCGTTCGGATTGCAAGGCCGTGATGTGTATGGTCAATCCTTTAACAACGGGTCGATATCCGGTACTTATGAAAAAGTCCGTGATGCCTACAGCGTTTACCCAACCTGGCCCAACCCGGCCGACGGTAAGGGTGTCACCATCGATGATCTTTACCATACCGCGGTTAACGGCCGGGGTGAGATGTATAACGCCACGACACCCGAACGGCTGCAAACCGAGTTGCAGACGGCCTTGCGCCAGATGCTCGCGGCTGAGGGCTCAGCGGCAGGCCTGACCTTTAACAGCGCAACACTGAATGCAGACAGCCTGGTATTCAACACAATTTTCAACACCACCAACTGGACCGGAGATCTGATTGCCACCCGCCTCAACCCGAAAACAGGGGCGCCGGATGCCGGCATCGCATGGCAAGCCCAGGAAACGCTGGATGCCCAGGACTGGACCTCGCGGCATATCGTGACCTACAACGGTACCGATTCAACCCTGTTCGACTGGGGTAACCTGACCGCAGCGCAGCAGGACGATTTGAATACCAGCCCGTCGGGTACGGTTGATAGCCTGGGTGAAGATCGGCTGGCGTTCCTTAAGGGCGACCGCTCCAACGAGGGGTCACTGTTTCGTGACCGGGCGGCGGTGCTTGGCGATATGGTCAGCTCCACGCCAGCCTACGTGGCCGATACCTCGATAGCCTGGCCTGACTATATAGAAAACAATTTTTTTGGTGGCGACGGGCTGGGTGAGTCGCACAGCTACTTTCGTGACACCGTGGTGCGTGACCGCACACCGATGATCTATGTGGGTGTCAACGACGGCATGCTGCACGGGTTCGACGCCACGAACGGAACCGGGGGCGGTGTGGAGCGTTTTGCCTATATTCCATCGGTTATGTTCTCAAGCGACGTGGGCAAGGGCCTGCATTACCTGACGGACCCTGATTATACCCACCGTTTTTATGTCGATGCGGAGCCGGCTTACACCGATGTCTACGTTGACAGAGACGGGGTGGAGGAGTGGCGGACACTGCTATCTGGCGGGTTCAGGACCGGAGCCAAGGGTTTTTATGCCCTGGATATCACCGACCCGGCGGAATTTACCGCGGGTAATGTCAGCGACCGGGTCATGTTCGAATATTCAGACCCAACCGACACTCACCTGGGCTATATGTTTGAACGACCTTCCATCGGTATGCTGAACAATGGTGAATGGGCACTGATTTACGGAAATGGCTATAACAGTGAATCAGAGCAGGGTGCCATTTACGTTGTATTCGTTGAGCGGGTGCTGGCACACGGCTTTGTGCTGGGCGATACCTTTTACAAATTCCCGACCGGGCGTGGCGGCGCCATCAATGGTATTACAACGATCGATACCGACACCGACAAGGTTATTGATGCCGTTTATGCATCGGATGCCGGGGGCTATATCTGGAAGCTCGATTTGTCGGATCTTGATGAAACCGAGTGGGATTATGCCTACGACGGACCCGAGCCTTTTTTCGAAGCGAGAAGCAGCACCGGTGCCGTACAGCCGATCATAACCCGGCCGCGGGTGATCAGGCACACATCCATCAGCGATTCCAATAACGCCCCTAACCGGATGGTGATTTTCGGGACCGGCAGTATGGTCGAGAATGCGGACCTCGACAACACCGACGTGCAGAGTTTCTATACGGTCTGGGACGATGGCTCGCAAAGCGCGGCGCTGACACGGGACAACCTGCTGGAATCGACGGTGACGACAGAAACCAATGCCGACGGGTTCCCGGTGCGTACCATCGGCAATAGCGGCGACCCCTGGAAGAAAGAAAAAGGCTTCTTCTTTGATATGCCCGGCACCGGTGAGCGCATTCTGGATTATGTTGATATTCGCGCCAGTCGTAATACTGGCGACGACTATGCTCTTTTCTCCAGTATTATACCGGATGCCGACGTCTGTAATTACGGCGGGGCGTCCTGGGTGATGGCGGCCGATCTTGCCAGCGGCAAGTCGCCGACCTATGCCGTGTTCGATGCGAATCAGGACGGTGTTATAGACGATGCCGATGCCGGCATCGTCGGTGTCTTCTCAAGCGATTATCTGGTTGACTTTGTTGCGGTTGGCGCCACCGGTTACGGCAATACCTCAATGGGCGACATTGTGACCATCAATATAGAAGAGGGGCTGCAGACCTTCTCGGGTAGGTTGGGGTGGCAGGAGCTTATTGCTCGCTAGCGGTGTACGGGTAGTTTCCCGGGAGGTGTGTTCAGCGCCTCCCTGATTGAACGGGTTTTATAGGTGATTCAGAGATGCATGCATTTACCATGAAGAAACACAGTGGCATTACCTTGTTGGAGTTGATGGTCGTTGTGGCGATTATTGGCATTATTGCCAGTATCGCGTTTCCGTCTTATCAGAACCAGATAGAGAAGAGCCGGCGTGCAGATTGCCAGGCCACCATGACGGCCGCGGCGAACGCCATGGAACGTTATAAAACCGGTGCTGGCCAGGGCAGTTATGCCGATGCAAGCGTAGGCACAAACGGGGTGTTTGCAGCAACCTGTCCTTTCGATGGCAGTGACACTTATTACAGCCTTTCTTTGTCTGCATTAACCGCCAATGCCTATACCATTCTGGCGAAACCGGCGGGGCCGATGACAGGTACCGGGCGCCTTACCGTAACCCACACCGGGCAACGTTGCTGGTTTGAGGACGCAGATGATTCAGGCGGGTCCTGTACACCGTTTTAATCAGAGCAGCCGGTTTGGCAGGCCAGGTGTTTGACACACCGGTTGTTTAGAGGCTCCTTAGCAGACAATGTTTTGCCGTGTGCCCTGGTAAATGCGATCGACGAGGCCGTCGCCATTGGTGTCGTCAAAAAACCGGGTGTGGCCGAGGTGGGTGCTGCTAAAATGAAACGACAGAGCGTCGGCCTTGCCATTCGGGCAGACGGTTAGGCTGCGGAGGTTGCCGGAAAGCCCGCTGGCGCGATACCGGAAGTAAGGCAGGGTTGCGACACCCTGGTACATAACCAGCCGGGTACCTTCGGGTATGGCCATCTGTGCAATAATGTCGGTTGTCGAGGCGATGGCGTTAGCCCGGTTATCGTCGAAAAAGGCTACCCATGGCCGGGTCAGGTCGGTGTCGCACTGCGTGTCTTTAACCGGGCACAGGGTGACCCAGCGCTGGCGTGTAATGGCCTGGTGTCGGGCGGTTTTGAGTATCCCGGCCCAGCGCCATTGCTGAGTGCGGCTCTGGTGGGCTTCGAGTAACGCGCTAAAGCCGGGTACGGCCATACTGGCTAACACCGCCGTAATGGCGATAGCCAGCAGCAGTTCTATGGCCGTGATCCCGGTGTTGTGGCGGTGTTTTATGATCAAGTCGGAGTCCTTCCCTGTGCTATGTTATCTGATGATCAGGTATCTGATCGGCATCCTTGCTGCGTTAGATTGAAAGGTTGACGCTGCTGCGACAAGTCAGTAACGAATTTTCTGTGATGGGTTTAGCAAAAAAGATTCGGTGCTGTGATCGACTTGGCTAATCCAGCCCGAGTTTCTTCAGCCGATAGCGCAATGCCCGGAAAGAAATGCCCAGTGTCTTGGCGGCCGCGGTCCGGTTCCAGCGTGTTTGCTCCAGCGCCTGTTCGACCACTTCCCGTTCAATTTCTGTCAGATAATCGTCCAGGTTCATGTTGTTCGGTCGGATAAAGTGTCCGTTGCTGCCATTGCCATTGCCATTGCCATTGCCGGATGTCGGGCTGCCAGGCGCCGGGGTGTGTTCCAGTTGCAGGTCGCGCAGGCCGATGCGGTCGTCTTCGCACAGGGTGTAGGCGCGCTCCAGAATGTTTTCGAGTTCACGCACGTTGCCCGGGAAGGTGTAGTGCATCAGCGCCTGCTCCGCCGCCTTGTCCAGCCGGGCCGGTGCCAGTTCATAGGATTCAGCAATGCGGATTAAAATGCGCTGGCACAGCAGGGGTATGTCGCTACTGCGGTCGCGCAGCGCCGGAACCGGCAGATTGATCACGTTTATCCGGTAAAACAGGTCCTGGCGAAAGTCGCCGGAGGCGACCAGAACGTCCAGGTTTTTGTGGGTGGCACTGAGAATGCGCACGTCAACACTCACTTCCTGCTGGCTACCGATGACCCGGACTTTTTTCTCCTGAATCGAGCGCAGCAGTTTCACCTGCATGGCCAGCGGCAGGTCCGCGACTTCATCGAGAAACAGGGTGCCGTTGTGGGCCGCCTGAAAAAAACCGGCTTTGTCTTCCGTGGCACCGGTAAAGGCCCCTTTTTTGTGCCCGAAAAATTCGCTTTCCATCAGTTCACTGGGAATGGCGCCACAGTTGACCGGCACAAAGGGGCCTTCTGCGCGTGGCCCAAGCGCATGGATCTGGCGTGCGACCAGCTCTTTGCCGGTGCCCGACTCGCCCTGAATAAATACCGGTGCCTGGCTGCGTGCCAGCTTGCGGATCTTGCTCTGCAGACTGGTCATCGCTTCCGAATCACCGACCATGGTGGGAACCGCTTTACCGGGTGAGGTCTGATTCGTGGTAGTGCTGATTTTCAGCGCCTGGTTTACCAGGGCGCGCAGTTTTTCAATGTCGACCGGCTTGGAGATAAAATCGAAGGCGCCGGCCTTGAGCGATTCGATGGCCAGTTCCATATTGCCATGGGCGGTAATCATCGCTACCGGGGTATCCGGGCGCTGCTGCTGTATGTGCCTGACCAGTTCCATGCCATTGCCATCGGGCAGGCGCATGTCGGTCAGGCAGAGATCGTAGGTTTGCTGGCCGATCTGTTTAATGGCGGATTTGAGGTCTGGTACGCTCAGGGTATCCAGCCCCATACGCATCAGGGTCAGTTCAAGCAGTTCGCGAATGTCGGGTTCATCATCGACAATCAGGACGCGTTGATTGGCCATGGTGGTGTTTACTCCTGTAAAGCAGTGTGCGCGAAAAGGATGCGAAAGCAGCCACCGTTGCTATCGCCGGTATAGAATAGCCGGGCCCGGTTGGCTTCGGACAGCTCCTTGGCGATGTATAAGCCAAGACCGCTGCCGGAGGCATCGGTGGTGTAAAACGGTTCGAATAAATGGTTGATCTGGTCTTTATCAATGCCCGGACCGTAGTCTCTGATATCCATATACGACTGCCCAGTATCTGCCAGTGTACCAAACCGAATGGTGACCTTCCGTGCGCCGGTTCTGAGTTCACTGTAGCGCAGCCCGTTATCAACCAGGTTGATCACCACCTGCATCATGCGTTTGGGGTCAATCCGTACCCACGAGGCCGGGTCTCCCCTAACCTGGATATCATTCGGCTTTGCCTGCCCCTGGCGGTATTCGGCGATGCAGGTATCGAGAAAGTCGCGCAATATGACCGGCTCCAGCTGGACAGTGGGCTGACGCGACATATCCATAATGTCGTTGATGATGGTGTTGATCCGGTTGCTGTGGTTGCGCACGATGCTGAGCAGGCGCTGATCGGCCTCATCCAGGGCGGGGTTTTCCGCCAGCAGTTGGGCGGCATGGCTGATCGCGCCCAGAGGGTTGCGAATTTCGTGGGCGATGGAGGCGGTCAGCCGACCCAGAGAGGCGAGCTTCAGGTGCTGCGCCTGTTGCTGTACCCGCACGGTATCTTCGACAAAGATAATCAGGTCGCATTTGGGGCTGTCTTGCAGGGGGGCAAAATTCAATTGCACCAGAGGGCGGTCTTTGCCCATCTGCAGAGGTTCGGTCCGTTTGCCAGGTTCCTGCTGCCAGGTATCCATCCGTTTTTGCATGTCCCGGGGGAGCCAGAAGGTAGGTTGCTCAAGGCCCAGCTGTTCCCGGGCGGCGTGATTCATCAGCCGGATGGAGCCTTCCCAGGTGGTGACGATGATGCCGGTGCGCATGCGCTGCACGATCAGTTCGTTCAGGTGGCGCAAATCGAGAATGGTGTCGGCCTGGGCCCGGGCCAGTTGTTCGGTTGAGCGGACCCGTGAGATCAAATATTGCAGCAGCAGTGTCACCGCAAAGAAGGCAACGCCTAACAGCGCTGCTTGAAGCAGGTTATCCCCGCCCAGCGTATTGACCGAAAACATTTCGGTATAGACCGCGCCGGATGCCGCCATGGCCGCGACCAGCATGCTGTGCTGAAACCGCAATAACAGACTGCCAATAGCGACGCTGACGATCATCAGATTGCCAAAACCGGTCTCGACACCGCCCAGGTAATGAAGTATCAGTGATTGCATCAGGATATCAGTCAGCAGCAGCACCACCGTTGGTATGCTGCCCATCTGGCCGCTCACGGTCACCACCAGGCCAATGATGCAGATGATCACATAGGCCAGGGCGGCATACAAAAAGGAGTCGGCGCTTAGCCGGGGCAGCGCCAACATGGTTTCCAGTGGCATCAGCGCCAGCACGCTGAGGGCACTGGCCAGCATCAACCGGTAGATGCCGTAATAAAACAGGATCTGCTGGCGGCGATAGCTTGGGTACTGGGGCGAGAAAATCATCTGGGTTGCGTGTCCTGTCGCAGAGACCCTGTTTGGCGGGCCCGTTTGGGTGGCTCAGTATAAACACCCTTGTGGCAGTGAAAACAACACCCAGTCAGCGTGACTTGTTCTGCTCCGGGGAAAACCGGACAATAGCGGGCTTTAGTCATCGGTGGAGAAGGTAATGACGTTGCGTGTGGCCCTGGTTCAGGATCGGTTTCCGGTCGGCGACATTCCCGGCAATACTCAAAAAGTGCTGGAAAGAGCGCAGGCAGCCATCGACCAGGGGGCCGACCTGGCTGTGTTTCCCGAGCTGACGCTGGCCGGTTACCCTCCTGAAGATTTGCTGTTACGACCGAGCCTGGGCCTGCGAATCAGCGATGCGCTCGAAGCGCTGAAAGCCGCCGCCTTGCCTATTGGCATCGTGGTTGGCTACCCCGAGCGTGAACAGGGTGCCCTGTACAACAAAGCCATACTGATCGACCGGGGTGAGGTGATTGCCGATTACCGCAAACAGCACCTGCCCAATTATCAGGTCTTCGACGAGAAACGCTATTTTACCAAAGGCACCGAAACCTGCGTGTTTGATTACAAGGGTGCGCGGCTGGCGCTGACCATCTGCGAAGACATCTGGTACGACGGCCCGGCACGCAGAGCAGCCGAAGCGGGTGCCGAGATCAACATCAACATCAATGGCAGCCCCTACCATATCGGGCGTTTGCCCGAGCGCCACGCTCAGGTCGCCCGGGTCTCCAAAGCCTTCAATGCGATGACGATTTATGTGAATCATCTGGGTGGACAGGATGAACTGGTTTTTGACGGTGGCTCTTTTATTGCCCAGAGCGACGGTGAAATAGCGGTTATGTTACCGGAGTTTGAACCGGCGTTGACCTGCGTTGATCTGCACCAGACCCAGCACGGCTGGCAGGTAGCCCAACCGTCCAAAGCCCCGGCGCTGGATGTTGAAGAGACTCTTTATGAAGCGCTCAAGATGGGCCTGGCGGACTACGTTAATCGCAATGGTTTCCCCGGGGTGATACTGGGCTTGTCGGGCGGTATCGATTCCGCCCTGAGTGCGGCCATTGCGGTTGATGCTCTGGGTAAGGATAGAGTGCATGCGGTAATGATGCCCTATACCTATACCGCAGAAATGAGCCTGGAAGATGCCCGGGCCGAGGCTGATCTGCTGGGCATCCGTTACGATGTATTGCCCATCGGCACTGCCTATGAAGCGGCTCTGGAAACCGTTAGCCCGCTGTTCGAAAGGCGGTCGGTCGACACCACCGAACAAAACATGCAGTCACGCATGCGAGGTCTCTTTCTGATGGCGCTGTCCAACAAACTGGGTGCCATGGTGCTGACGACCGGCAACAAGAGCGAGATGGCCGTTGGTTACGCTACCTTATACGGCGATATGTGCGGTGGCTTCAATGCCCTGAAAGACGTGCCCAAGACGTGGGTGTACAAGCTGTCGAACTGGCGTAACGCCCGGAGCCGGGTGATACCGGAGCGGGTGATCACCCGGCCACCCTCGGCCGAGCTGGCTCCGGATCAGAAAGATGAGGACAGTCTCCCCTCCTATGACACGCTAGATGCCATTATTGAGCGCTACGTCGAACGGGATGAAAGCCTGAATACCATCGTCGGTGCTGGCTTTGACGCAGAAGAAACCGAGCGGGTAATCAGGCTGATTGACCGCAATGAATACAAACGCCAGCAAGCTCCGGAAGGTGTACGGGTGACCCGGCGCGGTTTCGGTACCGACCGGCGTTATCCGCTAACTCATGGTTGGAAGCCCGGGCGATAGCGCCCTGGAGCGGTGTCTCAGCTTCAAACTCAAGTTTCGGAGTTTTGCCCACCCAACTGAGTGTCAGGTGCCGGGTATACCTATCTGGGGAAGTCTGAGGCATGGATGCCGAAGTCTAGGCCCCATGGATGGGTTAACGCCGACCCCAGATAGGTATACCCGGTGCCTGACACGGATTCCTGGCTACAGGTCAAAACTGAACTCCGAAACTTGAGTTCAAGAAACTGGCTGGCCGTTTAGCTCAGAAACCCCAACGTCAGTATTTTCAGCCACCAGCGGTCCTGCTGCCGATAGGGCGATTCATAGTCGCCACTGGCCAGGGTGGCATGTTCCGGGTAATCACGCTGCAGTGCTTCCAGTGCCTGCGCTCTGTCCTGTGGTAAGCCGAGTTGATCGTAGGATTCAATCAGCACCACCAGCGCATCGCCCTGGGCACTGACGCCCGGATAGTGCTGGCGCACCACCTGAGCCCGTTCAGCCGCTGAGACCCAGGCATCGCGTCGCATGTAGTAGTCGGCCACAATCAACTCGTGACGGGCCAGAGAATCTTTCAGAATGATCATGGTATCGATTGCGTCTTCCCGGTAGTCACTGTCCGGAAAGCGCTGCAAGTAACGGTTGAGCGCCTCAAAGGCACTTTCACCCTGTGCCTGCGAACGCTGAGCGAGATCCCCCCGACCCGTGATGCCCGAGTTCTGTTCATACATTCGGTAGTAGCTCATGCCTCTGAGATACCAGGCGTAGTCGACACTGGGGTGGTCCGGGTTCAGGCGGGTGAATCGGTCTGCATCGAGCAGGGACTGAGCGTGGTCATTGCTCATGTAGCGGGCGTACATTAGATCCAGCTGCAGCTGTTTGGCATATCGTCCGAAGGGGAAGCGGCTCTCCAGCTGTTCCAGCGTATCGATGGCCAAAGTGTAATTGCGGTTCTCGAGATGCCCGGAGGCTCGCTCGTAGAGCGCCTGTTCAGATTCCTGATTGTTTGTTTGAAACAGGCTGCAGCCACCCAGCGTGAGGGTGAGGGTGAGCAGGGTAACCAGTGCTGGCCAATTGATTAATGCTGAATGACGGTGAAACATGCTTTGGGTCCGGCCCTTGAAGTACAATAGACGGCTATTGTAACCACAGGCACGCAAGGGCTCCAATGACCGATTCCCCCCAGACGCTGGAAGACAGCAAAACAGTACCGCTTGAGATGGGCCAGAAGCGGCTCGATCAGATCGCAGCCAGCCTGTTCAGTGAGTATTCCCGCTCGCGGATTCAGCAATGGATCAAAGAAGGTCAAGTCCTGGTAAATGGTCAGGTGCGTAAACCCCGCGATAAACTGATCGGTGGTGAAACCCTCTCTTTAAAAGCCGTCCTGGTCGATGAAGAGCGCTGGGACGCCGAACCGATTGACCTTGATGTGGTGTATGAAGACGACGACATTATCGTCATCAACAAACCGGCGGGTCTGGTTGTGCACCCGGGTGCGGGTACACCCGGCGGGACCATGCTGAATGGTCTGCTGTACCGCTATCCGGAACTGAAATCTGTGCCTCGCGCCGGCATTGTGCACCGCATCGATAAAGACACCACCGGGCTTATGGTGGTGGCACGGACCTTGGCGGCGCATACCAGCCTGGTTGGCCAGTTACAGGATCGTAGTATGGGCCGGGAATACGAGGCGCTGGTTACCGGCATTATGACCGGCGGTGGCCGGGTCGATGAGCCTATCGGCCGCCATGCCACCGCCCGCACCAAAATGGCCGTTACACCAACGGGCAAAGAGGCCACAACGCATTACCGGGTTACGGACCGGTTCCGTAACCACACCTTCATTCGCTGTAAGCTGGAAACCGGTCGTACCCATCAGATTCGGGTGCATATGGCGCACATCGGCTATCCTTTGGTCGGTGACCCGGTGTATGCCGGTCGCAAGCGCCTTCCGAAGGGCGTAACACGGGCGGTATCCGAAGCCTTGCGCCAGTTTGAGCGTCAGGCGTTGCATGCCGCACAACTTGAATTGATTCACCCTCGTACCGGCGAGCGGATGGCCTGGCAGGCCGATACGCCCGACGACCTGATCGACCTGCTGGCACTGCTGGAGACGGACAACGAAGGTGAGGTGGATGACGACGATTTATGACCATGGAAAGGCCTTTGTGGCCGGTGCCCAAAGCGGTAGGGCTGGGCTGGACAACACGCGAAGGGGGCCACAGCGAGGCACCCTTCAACAACAATAACCAGGCCCATCATGTCGGCGATGCACCCGCCGCAGTGGAGGCGAACCGGGCCGACCTGTTAGCCGGGATGGCTGGTTGCGAACGCATCTGCTGGCTCTCCCAGGTTCACGGGACCCAGGTGGTCGCCGCAGAAACCGCCACAGTTGGCGCTGAAGCGGACGCAGCCACAGTATCCCAGCCAGGCATTGCGGCCGCTGTCATGACCGCAGACTGTTTGCCGGTTTTTTTCTGGCAGGATGATGGCGCTCAGGTGGCCATCGCTCATGCCGGATGGCGGGGGCTGGCCGCCGGCATACTGGCCGAGACATTGCAGCAATTCAGCGACCCGAACCGGGTGCGCTGCGGCCTCGGCCCTGCCATTGGCCCCGGCGCGTTTGAAGTGGGTATGGATGTGATTGACGCTTTCTCTAACTGGCCTGGCGCCAGTCGCTGCTTCAAACCGGCCGGTTCGCCGGGTAAATGGCTGGCCGATTTGCCACAACTGGCGGAGTTCTGGTTGCAGGAGGCGGGTGTGCCCGCCGTTTACCGCACCAAGGTCTGCACCTTTACCGATGCCGAGCATTACTATTCCTACCGGCGTGATGGCACCACGGGGCGTATGGTCAATGTGATCTGGCGACGCACCGATGCGGATTTTCCCGGTGGCCGATGCGGGTAATGCCACTCAATTGCCCCGAGCTCCTAAATTTTAATAAAAACTGATCCGGGTCAACTGTTCAAAATTCAAGCGCTTGTTATTAATCGCTTAGCCCCTATTTTCCTACTAACTTGAACAGATTATTGAGGTTGCCTCATGCGTATCGACCGACTGACCAGCAAATTGCAGGTTGCCTTATCGGATGCCCAGTCCGTTGCCCTGGGCCGAGATCATAATTTCATTGAACCGGCACACTTGCTGGTGGCCTTGCTCGAGCAGAACGGGTCGGCCATCGCACCGCTGTTGCGCAACGCCGGCGCGGATGTCGCTAAACTGAAAACCGGGTTGGCCACTTATCTGGATAGTTTGCCACACATTCAGAATCACGATGGCGAAGTCCACATGTCCAACGACCTGGGCCGGGTGATGAATTTTGCCGACAAACTATCCCAGAAGCGTCATGATCAATACATCGCCAGCGAACTGGTGATTCTGGCCATGGCGCAGGATCGCAGCCGCATTGCCACGGTGCTGCGCGAGTCTGGCGTGACCTCAGAGAAACTGGAAGCCGCCATCGACCAGGTACGCGGCGGCGAAGCCGTGACCAGCCAGGAAGCCGAAGAGAGCCGCCAGGCGCTGGAAAAATACACCGTTGATCTGACCACTCAGGCCGAAGCGGGAAAGCTGGATCCGGTGATCGGTCGAGACGATGAAATACGCCGCACCATTCAGGTTCTGCAACGCCGTCGCAAGAATAACCCGGTGCTGATCGGGGAGCCGGGGGTGGGCAAGACCGCCATTGTCGAAGGGCTGGCGCAGCGTATTGTGAATGGCGAAGTGCCGGAGACGCTGAAAAACAAACGCGTTCTGTCGCTGGACCTCGGGTCGCTTTTAGCCGGTGCCAAATACCGGGGCGAGTTTGAAGAGCGGTTGAAAGCGGTACTGAACGAATTGTCGAAGCAGGAAGGTCAAATCATTCTGTTTATCGATGAACTGCACACCATGGTCGGCGCCGGCAAGAGCGAAGGCGCTATGGATGCCGGCAATATGCTGAAGCCGGCTCTTGCCAGGGGTGAATTGCACTGCGTGGGTGCCACTACGCTGAACGAGTACCGTCAGTACATCGAAAAAGACGGGGCGCTGGAACGTCGCTTTCAAAAGGTGCAGGTTAACGAGCCGAACGAAGAAGACAGCATTGCCATTCTTCGCGGTTTGAAGGAACGTTACGAGGTTCACCACGGGGTCACCATTACCGATTCGGCGATCATCGCGGCAACACGACTGTCACAGCGCTACATTACCGACCGGCAATTGCCCGACAAAGCCATCGATCTGATCGATGAAGCGGCCAGCCGTATTCGCATGGAAATCGATTCCAAGCCAGAGAGTATGGATAAATTGGAGCGTCGGCTGATTCAGTTGAAAATCGAAGCCGAGGCTCTGAAAAAAGACGACGACAAGCTGACCCGTAAAACCCTGAAGCAGTTGGAACAGACCATTGAACAACTGGAGCGGGAATACGCCGATCTGGAAGAGATTTGGAACACGGAAAAGGCGGCGGTGCAGGGCACCCAACATGTGAAAGAGCAGTTGGAGCAGACCCGCATCGAACTGGAAACGGCTCGCCGCAGCGGCGACCTGGCGCGGATGTCCGAACTGCAATATGGCCGTATTCCTGAACTGGAAAAACAGCTCGACATGGCCAGCCAGGCGGAAATGATGGACATGCAGTTGCTGCACAACAAGGTGACCGACGAGACCATCGCCAACGTCATTTCCCGTTGGACTGGCATACCGGTCGATAAAATGTTGGAAGGCGAGCGCGAGAAGCTGCTGCGCATGGAGGACGATCTGCACCACCGGGTGGTTGGGCAGCAGGAAGCCCTGGTGGCGGTCTCCAACGCCATTCGGCGCTCTCGTTCCGGGTTGTCGGACCCGAACCGTCCGAACGGCTCCTTCCTGTTTTTAGGCCCGACCGGTGTCGGTAAAACCGAGCTGTGTAAAGCGCTGGCGGAGTTTCTGTTCGATACCGAAGAGGCGATGATTCGCATCGACATGTCGGAGTTTATGGAGAAACACTCAGTGGCCCGATTGATCGGGGCACCTCCGGGCTATGTCGGCTATGAGGAAGGCGGCTACCTGACCGAGGCGGTGCGCCGCAGGCCCTATTCGGTGATTCTGCTGGATGAAGTGGAAAAAGCACACGGTGATGTGTTCAACATCCTGCTGCAGGTGCTGGACGACGGTCGTCTGACTGACGGCCAGGGTCGTACCGTGGATTTTCGCAACACGGTTATTGTGATGACCTCGAACCTGGGCAGCGACATCATTCAAACGCTGGCGGGTGAAGAGAATTACGAAACCATGAAATCGTCGGTAATGGATGTGGTCGGTCAGCATTTCCGGCCCGAGTTCATTAACCGGGTGGACGAAGTGGTGGTGTTCCATCCGCTGCAGCGCAATCAGATGCGTGGTATTGCCGACATTCAACTGGCCTCACTGCGCAAACGTCTTGTCGAGCAGGGCATGAAACTGCACCTGACCGAAAAGGCCATGGACAAGATCTGTGCCGCAGGGTACGACCCGGTATACGGCGCGCGTCCGCTCAAGCGGGTGATTCAGCGGGAGCTGGAAAACAGCCTGGCGCAATCCCTGTTACGCGGCGATTTTGGCAGCGGTGATGCCATCGAGGCTGACGTGCGTGATGGTGAAATGGTGTTTTCAGTGGGACACTGAGGGTGAGTAATGTACTTATTCACGTTTCGTAATTTGGGTCGGTCAGGTGCCTTTGGTCCGCGTCGGCCACCTGGGGAACCTCTGTGGGGTCGGCGTAGATCCGTCCATGGAGCCTAGACCGCAGCATCCATGCTGCGGAC
>NZ_JBBECH010000019.1:0-35168 GCF_040881935.1 Saccharospirillum sp.
AAAATCCCGCGATCGAATCCTGACATCCTTGCTGGCTGCACCGAGCCCGTCGATGTGTTGTGCGAACACATTACCCGCAGGCTGATCCATCACCTGGCGCAATGGGTGGCCACCAGAGCCAGCCGGCAGATTATCATTGCCGATACCGACTACCATGCGAGTGCCTTGTATCAGAGCCTGAGGTTCAGGTTGTCGCAACGGGAAGGGCTGCTTGTGCCATCTGCCAGTGCCCGGTTCCGTCTCTCCAGACCCCTGAGCGCGGTTCAGACAGTTTTGAATTCCAGATCCCAAACCCCATGTCCAAGGCGAATGCCACGTCGTTCGTATTTGGTTTCGGGCCGTTGCTCGGGTCGGCCGGGTAGATAACGGCCACTCCCCTGCGTATTTTCCCATCCTTCAGCGGCTTCCATAACACCAAGCATGTGTTCGGCATAGTTTTGCCAGTCGGTGGCCATGTGGAAAGTGCCGCCCGGCTTCAGCTTTTTGCGCAACAAGGAGGCAAATTCGGGCTGAACAATGCGTCTTTTATGGTGGCGTTTCTTGTGCCAGGGATCGGGGAAAAACAATTGCACGGTATCGAGGCAGTTATCTGGTATGGAGTGGGTGAGAAACTCTACCGCATCTTCCTTACAGACTCTCAGATTGGTTACGCCTTCTTCCTGAACATGATGCAACAGGCGCCCGACGCCGGGTGTGTGCACTTCTACCCCGATAAAGTCTTTTTCTGGGGCTTGTTGTGCCATAGTCAGTAAAGAATCTCCGTTACCAAAGCCTATTTCGAAGATAACCGGCGCACGGCGGCCGAATACCTGCGACACATCATAGACACCGTGACTGAGATTGAGCCCCAGCGTCGGCCAGCCGTTTTCCAAAGCCAGTTTCTGGCCTTCGGTCATGCGCCCGGTGCGCATGACAAAACTGCGAACCTTGCGTTGAATGGGGGAGAGTTCGTTGGTCATGAGGGTTCCATTTTTGTTCTTAAGTAATCAGTGGCCGCGGGTGAGATGCCAGGCCAGTGTAAACCAGCCGCCAATTAACAAAATACCACCCACTGGAGTAATGGCTCCCAGCAGCGGAATATCCAGTAAAACCAGGGCATAGAGGCTACCGGAAAAAATCAGGGTGCCGGCAAGAATCATGAGTGCGGAAACCATGACACCCCGATGCGGATAGTGTTGCAAATACAGCCCCAGCCACAGTAGGGCCAGAGCATGAACCATGTGATAGTGAACGGCGGTATCCCAGGTTTGTAGCCGTTGCGGGGTGACCATGGTTTCCAGTGCATGACTGCCGAAAGCCCCCAGAGCAACACTCAGCCCGGCCAGTAATGCCCCCAGTGCAGTGAGTCGTCGAATATTAGGCATAGTAGGGGTTTCCGTCTTTACGATACTGTTTGACGTTGCGTTGCGTTGCGTTGCGATCGCACCGTCAGAATGGATGGTGCAGACATAAAAAAGCCGCTTTGCAGCGGCTTTTTCAGGCCAGGCCCATTGATCAGAAATCGATGGTCATGGCTTTTTTAACTTTCTTCATGGCGTTCTTTTCCAACTGACGGATACGCTCAGCAGAAACACCATACACATCGGCCAGTTCATGCAGCGTGGATTTGTTGTCGCTCAACCAGCGCTTCTGAATGATGTCCTTGGAGCGATCATCCAGGTCTTCGAGTGCTGCGAACAATTGGTCGTTGGCATCGGTCTCGTAGTTGTCCTGCTCGACCAGTGCTGCCGGGTCGGCACCCTGGGCTTGCAGGTAGTGGACCGGGAACATGGCCGGACCTTCATCATCGTCTTCGTTGGGCGCATCGAAGGTGGCGTCGTGAGCAGTCAGACGGCCTTCCATTTCATAGACGGTTTTCAGGTTCACGCCCAGGGTATCGGCGATGTCCTGTGCTTCACGCTCATTCAACCAGCCCAGACGTTTTTTGGAGCTGCGCAGGTTAAAAAACAGTTTGCGCTGTGCCTTGGTGGTCGCCACTTTCACGATGCGCCAGTTACGCAGAATGTATTCGTGAATTTCGGCCTTAATCCAGTGCACAGCAAAAGACACCAGGCGTACACCCACTTCAGGGTTGAAGCGACGCACGGCTTTCATTAACCCGACGTTGCCTTCCTGAATCAGATCACCCTGGTTGAGCCCATAGCCCGAGTAACTCTTGGCGATGTGAACAACAAAACGCAGGTGAGACAGTACCAGACGGCGAGCCGCGTCGATGTCTTCCTGATAGTACAAGCGCTCAGCCAGCTCTTTCTCTTCGTTGGCGGTCAGCAGGTCGAAGGTGTTGACCGACTGAATGTACGACTCGAGGCTCTGACCCGGGGCCAGAGAATCCAAAGCAAGCGCAGGAACACTGTTGTTCAGTTTCACGTTTTCTCCCTCCCCCGAAAGCACCGGATCTCAAACCAATGCACGCGGTGGAAATCAAATTAATTCACCGACTATATTAACAGAAGTCGGCTCTTGAACCCTAGTATCAGCGGTAAATGTTGTGCAAACCATCAATCAACATTAATGTTTTTGATAGTCAAATACTATAGCCATTGGTCATTCGACTGCTGCGAAATGCCATCATCGCAAGAAGCCGTTTTGCAGAATAATATTGCGGTGTACGGTGCACGGAAAGCCCCGGTTCACCTGGGTTCGGCATCTTTCAGGTGGCGTTGTAACGCAATATGAGCACCAGCCAGGCTAACGCCGACAGACGCCAGTATCAGGACCAGAGTGTCCGTAAAGCCCAGCCAGGCTACGTTGGCCTCAAGACCATAGGTGCTCAGAAAAGCAGTCAGTGGGCTGCGTAACCACCAGGCGACGGCGGTGACCAGAATCCAGGCGGCAACACCGCCGAGCAGTCCGTACCAGATGCCCAGGTAGGCAAAGGGCCGACGCACGAAGGCTTCGGTGGCACCGAGCAGTTTGATGACCCGGATTTCATCTTTACGTGACTCAATGGCCAGCCGAATGGTGTTGCCAACGACCAACAAAACCGCAACGCCCAGCAACACAGCCAGCCCGGTGACGATACTGTAGATTAGTTCCAGGAACCGGTTCAGGCGATCAATCCAAGCCAGATCCAGCTGCACATCGTCCACTTCCGGCAGACCCCGAATGAGCAGTTGTAACGCTTCCAGCTGGCTGCTGTTTTGCTGTGTAGGGACCACGACGATACTGGCGGGCAGGGGATTGTTCGATAAACCCAGCGCCTGCCGGTTAATCGACAAGGTCGCCTGAAATGACTCCCAGGCTTCTTCCGCACTGATGTAGTAGGCACGTGCGACTTCCGGCCGGGCACCGAGTTCCCGGGTAAGTCGTTCTCCGTCGGAATCTGCCAGGCCCTGTTCGAGATACAGGGTGATCTGGCCACCTTCCTGCCATTGTTCGGTTTGTGCCTGCAAGGAGGACAGCGCCAGGTAGAACAGGGTCGGCAACGTCAGTGAAATGGCGATAACCAGCCAGGTCAGGGCACTTGAAACCGGGCTGCGCAGCAGTCGCATCAGGGATTCTCGGGCACAGTCCCGATGATGGCGCAGCCACGCCGAGCGATTGCCGGAAGCACCGGTACGACGCCGGTTGGCACCGCCTTGAACGTTACTTTTAGCTGGCGTGCGGGTTGGGGTTCTGGTGTTCACGAACGCCTCCCGTCGAATGGCGTACTCATTAGCCTGCCGTGCTGAAGCGAGGCGACCCGATAGTTCAGGCGGGCGATCAGGCCGAGATCGTGACTGGCGATCAGTACGGTTGTGCCGACCCGGTTAAATTCGGAAAACAATTCCATAATGTCTCGTGACAAACTCGGGTCAAGGTTCCCGGTCGGTTCGTCGGCCAGTAATATGGCTGGCTTTTTTACCACCGCCCTGGCAATACCTACACGCTGTTGTTCACCGCCAGACAATTGAATGGGGCGGTACTTCTCTCGCTCCAGCAGGCCGACCTTGTCGAGTGCCGCACGCACCCGGCGTGTCACGTCTTTGGGGTGCTCGCCAGCGATGATCAGCGGCAGAGCGACGTTGTCGTAAACCGTCTGATCCATCAGCAGTTGATGATCCTGATGGACTATACCCAGATTGCGTCTGAAATGCGGAATCTGCGAGCGTCGCAGGCGGTTCAGGATCTGGCCGTTGACCCGCAATTGTCCGGACGAGGCCTTTTCAATGCGAGTGATCAACTTCAGCAAGGTGCTCTTACCAGCGCCGCTATGCCCGGTCAGAAACACCATTTCGCCTTTTTCTATGTGCAAACTGATGCTCGACAGGGCTTCATGGCCGCCCTCATAGCGTTTGCTGACCTGATCGAAATGAATCATTCGGAGCGCGTATCCAACAGGGCATCGACAAAATCGCGGGCATTGAAGGGACGCAGGTCGTCGACCTGTTCCCCGACCCCGATAAAGCGCACGGGAATGCCCAGTTTTTTGGCCAGCGCAAAAATAACGCCGCCTTTGGCAGTCCCGTCGAGCTTGGTCAATGCCAGGCCGGTCAGGTTGACGGCTTCGGTGAAACTGCGGGCCTGGCTGATGGCGTTCTGGCCGGTACCAGCGTCCAGTACCAGTAACACTTCGTGCGGTGCGGCTGCATCCAGCTTTTTCATAACCCGGACGACTTTGGCCAGTTCGTTCATCAGATTGTCTTTGTTGTGCAGCCGGCCAGCGGTGTCGGCGATGACGACGTCTACACCGCGCGACTGGGCCGCCTGCACCGCATCGAAAATCACCGATGCGCTGTCAGCCCCGGTATGCTGGGCAATCACCGGAACATTGTTGCGCTCACCCCACACCTGCAATTGCTCGACCGCGGCCGCACGAAAGGTATCCCCGGCCGCCAGCAACACGGAATGGCCATCACCCTGGAATTTTTTCGTCAATTTACCAATGGTTGTGGTTTTACCAACCCCATTAACGCCAACCACCAGGATGACATAGGGTTTTTGTGACCCGTCTATTACCAAAGGTGCCTCGACAGACTGCAACTGATGCACCAGCGTGTCGCGCAGGGCGTACAACAGGGCATCGCCGTCCTTCAATTCCTTGCGACCGACCCGCTCTGTCAGTTCGTCGACAATGGCGGCTGTCGCCTCAATGCCGACATCGGCGGTCAGTAGTTGAGTTTCCAGTTCTTCGAGCAGGTTGTCATCGATGCTTTTTTTGCCCAGAAACAGCGATGCCAGACCGTCGGTAAAGGTCGACCGGGTGCGGCCCAGCCCCTGACGCATGCGCGAAAATAAGGAGGCGGCCGGTATTTCCGGTTTGGGTGGTTCGGTCTCGGATTTTGATTTCTTTTTGCCAAAGCCCAGCATGGTGACGTTGTAGCCTGTGTAGTCGGGTGAATGGTAACGGCGGATGTCGGTCGTGCCCGGCAACAGACCTCGGGACTGGGCCCGCTGTATTGTATGTAGTGCCAGGCCGTTCTGAAAAACTGCATTGAAAGCCGCGCTATGCTAGCAAAATGCATTCGCCAGCCAAAGTCTTATTATACCCGGAAATGGATAGTAGCGCGTGAGGGGCAGGGGCCGGTCGTGTCTTTCTCCACGCAGCGGGCAGAACAGCTGCCATGGTGCAAGCGGCCTATTTTCGGTACATTGAGGCTTCCCGGTTTGCCGCACACAGGAATTTCCGCGCGTGAGCAAAGCCGATCTACGTTTTCCGAATAACCCCTGATCATAAGAGATAAACATGCCCAGACCAGTTCGAAAAGGACCCGCCAGGGGCGCCGGAACATTGCGCATCATCGGCGGTGATTACCGGGGTCGCCGGCTCGACATAGCGGATCTCGAAGGACTGCGGCCGACCGGGGATCGTCAACGGGAAACGCTGTTTAACTGGTTGCAGATGCAAACGCCCGGTGCCCGGGTGCTGGATACCTTTGCCGGCACCGGTGCCCTGGGGCTTGAAGCGGCCTCCAGAGGGGCACAGCATGTGTGGCTGCTCGAGAAGCAGCCACAGGCCGTGGCCAGCCTGAACCAGGCTGTGGCCAAACTGGGGTGTGCGGCCACCGTGGTGCGTTGCGATGCGCTGAAGTGGCTGGCTCAGGCAGAGACAGAGCCCTTCGATCTGATCTTTCTGGACCCACCCTTTGCGGCCGGTTTGTGGGCCGATGCCCTGGCCGCGTTGATCGAGCACAAGCGACTGGCTGATCGGGCCTGGGTCTATCTGGAAAGCCCAAAACATCAGCCAATAACGCCGCCTGCGGGGTTTGAATTGATGAAGGAAAAGCACAGTGGTGATATCAGCATGAGACTTTACCAGTGGTCGGCTCCTGCAATGGATGCGAGCTGACCGCCGTGCATTGACCCGACCCTGATCACTGACCTAGAGTCCGCGGGACCTTTGTGACTGAGTTGTACATGACACCGGACACCCTTAAAACCGTATTTGACCGTCAACAGGCCGCATACCGGCTACACCCTTATCCGAGCCTGGCGGAACGCCGCTATCGGCTGAACCAGCTCAAGCAGCTCATCCTTGCCCATCAGGACGAAATCACGGTGGCTCTGAATCAGGATTTTGGCTGCCGCTCTGCCGGCGAAACCCTGAATGCCGAGGTGATGCCGTCTGTTATGGGCATCAACCACGCGATGCGTCACCTGAGAAGCTGGATGAAGGGCCGCAAACGACGGGTACCTTTGCCGTTTCAACCCGCCCACAGCATGTTGCTGCCGCAGCCATTGGGGGTGGCCGGGATCATCGTTCCCTGGAATTACGCGCTGTATCTGGCCATCGGGCCGATGACGTCTGCACTGTCGGCGGGCAACCATTGCATGATCAAAATGTCTGAATACACCCCGACCTTTGGCGCCCTGTTTGAACGTTTGATCGCCGAAACCTTTGACGATGCGGTGGTAACGGTAATCAACGGCGAGGTTGAAGTGGCGCAGGCCTTTTCGGCGTTGCCGTTTGATCATCTGCTGTTTACCGGCTCAACGGTGGTTGGCAAGCAAGTCATGGCCGCCGCCGCACAGAATTTGACGCCGGTAACGCTGGAGTTGGGTGGTAAGAGTCCGGTGGTGATCGACACCAGCATTCCGATTGAAGTCGCTGCCGAGCGACTGGCGTTTGGCAAGTGCCTGAATGCGGGTCAGACCTGCATCGCGCCGGACTATATACTGTGTCCGCCGGATCGGATCGAAACCTTTATCAGCGCCTTTCACCAGGCGGTCACTCGTTTATATGGCAAGGTAAACGATAATCCGGACTACTCTTCCATCATCAATGAACGCCAGCGTCAGCGGTTGCAGTCCTGGCTGCATGAGGCGCAAGCCGAAGGCGCTACATTGCACTGGGGTGACCAGACCCCAGGCCTCGACGCCAGCAATGGCAAGCTGCCCCCGGTACTGCTTACCGGTGTGTCGCTGGACAGTCAGGTCATGCAGCAGGAAATTTTCGGGCCCATATTGCCGGTTATTCCGTACTCGTCGGTGATCGAAGCACAGCGATTCATCAATGACCGGCCCCGACCTCTGACCCTCTATCTGTTTGGTTACGACAAGGCCTGGCAGGCCAAATTCGAACACAGCACCCACAGTGGTGCGTTGGTCATCAACGAAGTGCTGTTTCACTTTGCTCTGGACAACCTGCCAATAGGCGGCGTAGGAGCCAGCGGTATGGGGCAGTATCACGGTGTGGAAGGCTTCAATACATTTTCCGCCCTGAAGCCCGTGGTGGGTAAGCAGCGTCTGAGCAGTTTCTGGGTGGCTTATCCACCCTATGGTGGCTGGGTACAAAGACTGATTAAAAAAGTCATTCTCAGGTAGCCTGCTCTTGCCGGCAGACAGCGGGACTTCGATTTGTGCCGCCCGGGCGGCTGGGGTAACATTCGCGCGCGTTGAATAACCGGGAGCGCAATATGGTACGCACCGTAGTATACCCAGGCACCTTCGACCCCATTACTTATGGGCATATGGATTTGGTCGAACGAGGTCTGCGGCAATTCGACAAAGTGATTGTTGCCGTGGCCGCCAGTCCCAAGAAGAAACCGCTGTTCAGCCTGGAACAACGGGTTGCGCTGGCACGTGAGGTCACTAAAGGCATGGGTAACGTTGAAGTCGAAGGCTTTAGCAACCTGCTGGTCGACTTTGCCCATGAGAAAGGGGCGCAGACTATTTTGCGTGGCTTGCGCGTGGTCAGTGATTTCGAGTATGAATTCCAGCTGGCCAACATGAACCGGGTACTGGCGCCGGACGTGGAAAGCCTGTTTCTGACGCCCTCTGAGCAGTATTCCTTTATTTCGTCTACCTTTGTGCGTGAGATTTCGCTGCTGCACGGCGATGTGACCAAAATGGTGCATCCCATCGTTCAAAAGGCGCTTGCCGAGATCTATCAGCAGAACGATTGATTCACAACGGCCGCCAGACGGCGTGTTTGAGGAAGGTTACCATGGCCCTGTACATCACCGATGAGTGCATTAATTGCGATGTGTGTGAGCCCGAGTGCCCCAACAACGCCATTTCTGAAGGTGAGGAAATCTATGTAATTGACCCGCAACTGTGCACGGAGTGTGTCGGCCATTACGACGAACCCCAGTGCCAGCAGGTCTGCCCGGTCGATTGCATTCCTCACGACCCGTCGCATGTCGAAACCAAACCCCAGCTACACGACAAATACGAACGTATCATGGCCGCCCAGGCCTGATCATTACCCTTGTGGGCTTATTACTTCGAGTCGGCTGCATCGCGCCTTGAACCCGCGACGGATGGCAAGGCTGCTCCTGCGGGGGCGCCGTGAATACATCCATGTAGGCTTAACTTCGGCATCCATGCCTCAGATACCCCCGCAGAAGCAACCCTGCCACCCGTCGCTAATCTATTTCGTACTCCGAACCTCAAGTTAATAACTCAGCTGGGTTCCCGGCTGTATCTGCTGATCTTTACTGGCAATCATGCCAATGCTGGCGCCGGGCGATGTTAGAAAGGTGTCCGTTTTGCTGAACAGGCGGCCGCTAGTTGGCGCGGCGACGGCAAGGCGCTCCGGGCGGTTGCTGTCGAGCAACACAATCTCGGCTAATAGGTCTCCAGCCTCAACCCAGTCACCCAGCGATTGGTGGTAAACCACCAGGCCGTTGGCCGGTGAAGTGATGACCTTTACCTGGTCGACATTAATGCCCAGCGTTTCACCCTCCTGGGGCTGGGCAACGGCATTACTGTTCGAAATAAAGCCCAGCTGCTCAAGAAACGCCAGCAAACCCTCTGCATCCCGACTTGCCAGGGCATCGCTGACGTCTTTTTGGCCACGCAGTTCGATGGTGGCTGCAAAACAGGGTTCGGCAAAGAGCTTTCCGGTGTTCTCAGCCAGGGTGATCCAGGGCTGGGTGTGGCTGCCGTCAAAGGCGACCGTACCCCGTACGTCTTCTTCCAGGCGGATGGCGAAACCCAGACTATCGGCCAGGAGCGTTCCGGTTGGACGTTGGTGATCGCCATAAAACACATGAGGCAGGGCGTTGTCATCGCAATGCAGGTCGAGCATCAGGTGCGCGTCGATTGACTGGCTGAGCAAGGCCTGGTGCAGGGCTTCGATTTCGTAATGCCCGGATTTTTCAGCCACCAACTGGCGCATTGCCGCACGCAGTTGAAGATCATTCTGTTTTGCATCGGGGCCCAGTAAATGTCCCACTCTGTGAGTCAGTGCCCCGATCGATAATGACATGCCCCGGTTGAAGTTCTGCCCGGTAGTGGCATCAAAACGGCCCGGAAACTTGCCAAACAGGCGCTGATTCATACCGACGGGGTTGGCGAAGGGCACAATCACAATGTGCTGGTGGATATGGCCGGCTTGCTCCAATGCCTCCAAGCGCGTCATCAGGTGCTGCAAGGTCAGCAAACCGGGCCATTCATCCGCATGCAAACCCGCCTGCAGATAGGCCTTGCGGGGGCCGCTGCCATATTCATGGATGGTCAGGTGGCGCTGCATGCCCGGTGCCGGAGACGGCAGCGGCAGGTGTGTGGTTTTCATGGGGGTTCCATAGTGGTGTTCGTAGAGTGGGGTAGTTTACTGAGCCCTGTCTGGCAATAACAGGGGGGGTGCTTAAAGGCAGCCCGATATCTAATCTAAAACTGATACATCCTACGAACATATGGACGAACCGTATCTTTCTACGCGGGTTGAATGCTGATAAATGCGCGCCACCCTAGGTGGGAGGTAAGTGGTTCGGACAGTTACGTCGAACGAATTGGTATAGGTGCAACGATGAATGCTCATAATCCGGCCTGGTTTGCTGCGGCGGCCGACGCAGAGTACAACAGTTACGCCGAATGGAGCCGACGGCATCCCCTGCTGACGGCGGAACAGGAGCGTGCCTGGCTGCAGCAGCATCAGGATGCGTCGCTGGCGCTGATTCGTCTAACTCAGGGAATTGGCAAAACCTGGTGGCAGCAACGGTACCCGGGCCTAGACTGGCAGCAGGACTGGATCAAAACGATTTGGGACAAGCGACCTAACCATGCGGATATGTATGCGTTACGGCTCTGGTACCTGGATCTGAACTCTGCTCCGACTATGCTGCCACGGCTATGGCGGCGGTTGCTTCAGGCGCGTGAAGTGTTGCTTGGGTCGAACATTCGCCTGGTGTTCAGTGTGGCGCATCAGCACGTTAACCAGGGGCTGGAACTGACCGATCTGGTGCAGGAGGGTCAGTTGGGGTTGATGCGCGCCCTGGAAAAATTCGATGTGCAGCAAGGCACCCGCTTTTCGACATACAGTCACTATTGGATTCAGCAGTTTATCCGCCTTGGGCTGAAAAACCAGGCGGCCCTGATTCGTAAGCCGACCAATGTGGTGGATGATGTTAAGCGGTTTCAGCGACAGTTGGTGATGGCGCAGCAAAGCGCTGGAAAACCGGTGTCGGTGGCGGCCATCAGCAAGGAACTGAAGATGGACGAAGCCAAGGTCCGGCATTTTTTGGAGCTGGGGCTTAGCCCTCTGTCACTCGATGCGCCGTTGTCAGACGATGGCTCCGAAAGCTGGGCCAGCCATCTGGAGGCGACGGATCTGACCACCTACGAGGCCACCGAGCAAAGCGAGGTGATCGACCGAATCAGGCAGTCACTGGGAGTGTTGGGGCACCGCGAGAAAGTGATTGTCGCACTTCGCTACGGAATACAGCATGGTCGCGAATATGGTTACCGGGAGATCGCCGATCAGCTCGGGGTCAGCCGGGAGCGGGTGCGTCAGTTGGAAAAAGAAGCGCTGAACAAATTGCGGATGCACTGGAACAGGCCGGATGCAATGGCGGCACCCTAAGTGCTAATTAACTCAAATCTGGATGGGTCAGAGCGTATGTTGCCAGCGCTGCAACCACTTTTGGCTGTCGCTGAGCAGATCTCCGGTGTGTACAAAGCCGGTTTGGGCCAGCACGGATTGCGACGCCAGGTTCCCGGGAGCAGTAACGGCGACCACCCGGGTGAGGTGATGCTGATGGGCAACCGCACACAACCACCGCACCAGTTCGGTGGCGTGTCCCTGGCGACGCCAGTCGGGGTGAGTCCGGTAGCCAAGCTCAATGGTCCGCTTTATCGGCGGACCTTTGAATCCGCCAGCGGCAACCGCTAAGTCACCCTGGTAGACGCAGCCGGGCGGTACCAGAGAGCCTGAGTTGGGTTGATCTGGATCAGGAGTTGCAATTCAAACAGCAGATCCGGGTGGCCGAAGAGCGACTGGCACTGCGCCGGCCGGGACAGCAGGACGACAATGTCTGCGTCTGAAAGCCAGTCGATCCGCGTGGGTGCGGTCGGGTCTGGCGGTCTCTGGGGTGTCATTCGTTATCCAGTAAATCTCGCGAGCGCAAATCCGACAGGCGCTTCATCAGGTGTTCGAGTTCAGCATGTTTTTCACGCCGTTCACTGACCCGATCCTCCAGAAAGTCGATGACCTGCTTTTGCAGTTTTACTTTGCTCAGACGGTTAATGTTGGTGATGCCGCCCGGGTTGCAGACGTTGACTTCCAACAGGCGCTCGCCAATCAGGTCCAGGCCTACGAAATCGAGACCATCGGCTACCAGTTTGGGACCAATTTTCCGGCAGACCCGTTTTTGTTCTTCCGTCAGTTTCCAGGTATGGGCACTACCGCCAGCCTGAATATTGGCACGGACATCGCCCTCTGCAGGTTTGCGGTGGTAGGCACCGATGGCTTTGCCATTGAGCATCAATACCCGGACATCACCGTGCTCAGCGCCTTCGATGTAGGCCTGCAGAATGACGTAATTATTGCGTTCCCGGTCGATGTAGAAATCGAGCAGGCTCTTGATACTCGATTGCGCTGCCTTTTCCAGCACAATCACGCCGTGGCCACCGCTGCCATCCAATGGTTTCAAAATCCACTTGGCGCGGTCGCTTTCGCGAATAACGCGCAGCAGGTAGTCCTTGTTCTTGGATACATGGGTTTCTGGCAGAAAGTGGTTTTCCGGGTCGTGAAACGTGGTGGTGTAGAGCTTGTTGCTGGCCTTGCGAACACCGTCGACGTCGTTGATGACCAGAGTTTCATTCTTGACCGCATCGAGGAAACTCAGAATGGTTGGGTCGATCGGCGGATCCTTGCGGATCATGATGCAATCGAACGCATGCAACGGCAGCATTTTTTCGTCGAAGCGGATTTTTTTGTACAGCGTGGCCACACTTTCGGGCACTTTATCGATTGGCTGAATGACCCGCGAAAAACCGTTTACAACGTTGTTGCGCACTGTCAGGTTTTGCGGGTACAGCAGCGCTACTTTGTGGCCGCGTATCAGGCATTCCTGGATCATCACCAGGGTAGAGCTTTTGCCGGGTTCGATGTCTTCCCAGGCGTTGATCAGAAAAGCAATGTACATGGCTTATCCTTTGCGAAAGTTTGGATACGGTAGTAGTAAGAAATTGTGTCGTCGTCAGCCTAACCCCTTGGTCGTCAGGCAGCAACAGGGCTGCGGAGTTTACGTTTGAAGCCGGGGAGCTGCAAAGGCTTTGTGAGCAGTCTGGCACAGTACTCACTCTGGGTCGGTATAAATAAACCTGGTGCCCAAATCGATCAAACGGGCTGTCAATTGAGGGTAGATGACACCGGGTCGTCCTTCAGGCTGTGGTAGCCGCCGACAACCCGGGTCAGGGTGGTCACGGCACAGAGTCCAAAAAACGCCCACGCCAGCCAGACAAACTGGGCCGGAAACAGGCACATGGCTACCAAAAATGCGATGGTTTCGGTGCCTTCGGCCAGGCCCCCGAGGTAATAAAAGCCTTTGCTGGGGTAGGTCATGCTGCTCAGTTTGCGCCGTTCCGCCAGAATGGCATAAGCGAGGAAGCTGCTCGCCGTACCCATAAAGCCCCAGAGCAGAAAGGCGGCGGCAAGAGCATTGTCAGCGGGGTTGGCCAGCGCAAACCCAGCAATCACGGCAGCGTAGAAGACAAAATCCAACACAATGTCGAGCAGCGCACCGCCATCAGTGGCGCCCTGTACCCGGGCCAGTTCACCGTCGAGTCCGTCGGCCAGTCGATTAAGCAAGATAACAATCAGGGCCGCACCGTAAAGCTCCAGCGCCAGGAAAGGGACAACCAGCATACCCAGCGTGAAACCAGCGAGGGTGACCTGGTTTGCCCGAACGCCGTGCCGGTTGGCACGCCGCGCCAGTCGGCTCAATGGTGGTTTGATCAGGGTCAGAGTCCAGCGATCAAGCATAGGGTGTCTCCAATTCTATGAGTTGGCCATGTTCGGGCCGGTCGGCCGGGTCGTGCGTGACCATCAGGGCGGGTATGCCCAGCTCGATGATCCGGCCAAACACCCAGTCCCGAAACTGGCCACGCAGGTGCTGGTCCAGCTTGGAAAAGGGTTCGTCGAGCAGGATCAGACGCGGCTCTGCCAGCAGAGTGCGCAGCAGGCTGATGCGCGCGCGTTGCCCGCCAGACAGGGTGGCGACGTCGCGCTGTTCATAGGATGCCAGCCCGGCGCTGCCCAGTGCTGACGCGATGCGCTCGCGTTGCTGATCCCGGTTCAGGCCGCTGGGCAGGGCAAACACCAGGTTCTGGTAGACGTTTAAATGCGGAAACAGCAGATCGTCCTGAAACAGAATCCCGACCTGACGGTGTTCGATCGGTACAGACAACAGGCTTTGGCGGTTCAGCCGGATGTCGCCGCTGAGCTCGAACATCGGCGGCAGTGTGCCGGAAATGGCCGCCAGCAAGGTTGACTTGCCCGACCCGCTAGGGCCCATGACGGTGGCAATATCGCCCGGTTCCAGATGCACCGTCAGTGGCTGGAACAGGGGTTTTCGATTGAGTGTCAGGCTCAGTTGGTCGATATCAAAAGTCATGCGGTGTCCGTTTAGGTCAGGGTTGGCCCTGTTGCAGGGCTCGGTGATGCCGGTAACGCCAGGCGGCCAACGACAGCGCTAGCGCAAATCCGGCCAGAGGCAACAGTTGCTGCACCAGGGCGTAGACCGCCATGCTACTCCGGTTGCTGCCACTGGCCAGGCTGACGGCCTCGGTGGTGACGGTGGCAAAGCGCCCGCCGCCAATGAATAGGGTCGGCAGATACTGGGCGACCGACACGGCAAAGCCGGTTGCCAAAGTGTAGCCAATGGGCCGCCACAGCTGCCCCAGTTTAATGCGCCAGAAGGTTGTCAGCCGGCGTCCGCTGAGGCTCAGGCCAACCCAGGTGTAACGTTCGTCAAAAGCTCGGTAAGGGCCGCTGAGAGTCAGAAACGTATAGGGCAGCACAAACACCAGGTGAGACCAGACCAGCACCCACCACTGACCGCCTAGATGAAGCCAGGCCAGGCTGACCTGAAAACCGAATAGAAACGCGATTTGTGGGACCAGCAGTGGTAGATAAAGCACCCAGATCAGTCGCTGGGCGGTAAACGTTGGCTGCTGCTGGCGCAGCCGAACTTCATTCTCCAGTGCGCCGATCACCAGCACCAAAGCAATAAAAGCAGCGCTCAGCCCGGTACTAAGCGTCAGCCACAAGGGTTCAAGCAGGCGTTCCGGGGCCGTCATCCAGGTGCGTGCGCTGAACGGGTTGGGCCAGAGGTCGGGGAAGCGCCATTGGCCGGCAACCGACCAGAGGATCAAAACCAGCAGTGAGGTCAGATAGATCAGAATACCGGGAATCAACACCAGTGATGCCCAGAGGCGCAGGCCCAGCCTAAAACGCGGTCGGTTGCCGTTGCTCAGCAGGTACAAACACATCGCCCGCAGGGGGCGCTCCAGACTGTACATAACTGCCAGGGCCAGCAGGGTTACTAACAACAGGGTTGTCGCCGCTGCGGCACCGGGTAACCGCAGCAGCAAATCCGGATCGTTGAACAGGCGGGTAGCCATAACCGCCAGTGTAGGCGGGGCGGTGGGCCCGGCGATCAGGGCGATATCGACCACCGACAGGCTGAACGCCATGACGGCGTAGAAGGGCAGCCGCAGCCGACTATAAAGTAAAGGCCAAATGAGAGTAAGCCAGACTTTTCCCGGTCGATAGCCCAGGCTGGCTCCTAGCCACAGGGTCTTTTCGACTTTCAGGGCGGGCAGGGATGCCAGCGCCATAAACAGCAAAAAAGGAATTTCTTTCAGCGCCAGAACCAGCATCAGGCTGAGGCCATAGGGGTCTTTAAAGGTCATCCAATTGGGCGGGTAGTCGGGCCAACCGATGAGCAGGGCCAGCCAGCGAACCAGCCAGCCACTGGGTGCGACCAGAAAGCCAATGCCAATGGCAAAGGCGGCGTGGGGCACCGACAAAATGGGGGCCAGCAGTTTTTCCAGCCGTCGAAAGCCCCTGGAGGGATAAAAGGCCACCAGAATTAACACAGTAGCCCCCAGAGCCAGCAGAGATGAACCGATGCCGGTCAGCAACGAGAGGCGCAACGCCGTCAGGGCTCCAGGGTAGTGCAGCAGATCGACCCAGGGCGCCAGGCTAAAGGCCCGCTGCCCCAAAGCCGGGAACCAGCCAAAAGCGGGTAGCCAGGTTCCCGCCAGCCCGACCAGAACCGGCGTCAGGAACGCCAGTAATAGCAGGCGCGGAAACCAGGGCAGTATTCTGGTAATCAATGTGCGTAGCGTTGCTGCCAGGCGCGTTCCAGGGCCGGAACCCAGCTGGCGTCGGGTTCACGCAGCACGGTACCCAGCTCATCGGCAGTAAGTGTTGCCGCGCCTTGTGGCAGTTGCTCGAACAGGGTCCGATCAGCGTCCGACAGTTTATCGATCGCCAGCACTGTGGGGTCACCCCAGACTTGGGTATTGGCTTTATGCGCCTGGGCCTCGGGCGACATCAGGAAGTTGGCAACCACCTGAGCCGCCGCCGTGTTATCGCTGTTGTAAGGAATGCCAACAAAGTGAGTGTTGCCGATGGACCCGGCTTCATGCACGTAAGTGCGGACGGTATCCGGCAATTCACCGTTGGCGATGGCGTTGCTGGCATCGTTTGGGTTGAATGACAACGACAGGATGATTTCGCCGTCGTTCAACAGTTGAGTCATTTCCGGGGCACCGCTGGTGAATGTTTCCCCGTTGCGCCACATCAGTGGGTGCAATAAATCCAGGTAGGCCCACAGCGGTTCGGTCACAGTTTCAAAGTTGGCGTCGTCGACCGGCTGATACAATGGCTCGCGATCGGCGGCCAGTTCCAGCAGCGCTTGCTTGAGAAAGGTGGTGCCGTGAAAGGCTGGTGGTGCCGGGTAGGTTACCCGTCCCGGGTTTTCGCTGGCAAAGTCGAGCAGGTCGAGCATCGAGCTTGGTGTTTCATCGACGCGTGCCATATCGGCTATAAACACCAACTGAGCCATGCCCCAGGGTGCCTCGAGGTTGTCTACCGGAGTAGTGAAGTCGTAGAGGGTGGTCGGCTTGTTTTCGGTGTCAACCAGCTCGTAGTTCGGCAGATTTTGAGTGAACGGGCCAAACAGCAAGTCGTTCTCTTTCATCGCCGCAAAGTTTTCACCGTTGATCCAGACCAGATCGGCCGCGCCGCCGCTGTCACGACCAGCGGTTTTTTCCGACAGGATCTGGCTGATGACAGTCCCGATTTCAGCGAGCTTGACGTGTTCCAAGTTGATGCCGTAGTCGTCTTCAACCCGGTCTGCGGCCCAGCGTACATAATTGTTAATGACTTCGCTGCCACCCCAGGCGTGAAAATACACCGTCTGGCCCCGTGCCTGTTCCAGGGTGTCAGTCCAGCTGGTTTCGGCCAGAGCAGTGCCCGTAGCGAGTGTTGCAGTCAGGGTCGCGGCGAGCGCCCAGTGGTGTCTTAACATGCCGTATCCTTTTGTACTGGTTGATGTGATGAGTGGCATTTGGGGCCCCCAGGGTCGTAAGGTGCCGTCGGTAGGGGGTGATACCGCCCGGAAAATGTTGTATTCGGAGACTGCTCCAACCGATCCCTGCCGGGATAATGGTACCCTAATTTAGTGGTCGTACGATCATCACGATTCTTACACCCGGCAGCGAAACACCACTCTTCCGCCTGCTATAGTGATTCGATACGGCACTCACCGGGTTGCGGATGCTCTGGTCTCGCGTGAACTGATCAGCGTCTCCCTGGTTTCCATGCTGCCGGGCTTTTGGCAGTATTCCCCAACACGCCACCGGTAAAGAGAGTAACGCTGTGACAGCACCTTCCGTGTTAGACGCTTCCTATCAGGACCATGTCGAACAGGCCAAATCGACTGGTCTGTCGTCTGAAGTGGCAGGCTGGCTGGCAAAAACAGCAGCATGCAGCCCCTGGTTTGATGAGTTGCTGAAACTCTCGGGATATACCGACGTGGCCCGCTGGGTCACCGACCCGCAACCATCCGACGCTGAACTGGACGCGCTCAGCGCTCACTGGAGCCTCGACGACCTGGATACCCCCAAAGCCGATTTGCGCGGCTGGCGCAACCGGCACATGGCCCGGTTGATGGTGCGCGATGCCAACGGCTTGTCGAATGCCCGGCAAACTGCCCGGGCGGTGTCTGATCTGGCTGATGTGGCTATTCGTCGTGCCGTCACTTATGCCGAAGCGCACTGGGCTGAGTGCTGGGGCCCGCCCGGGCCGTCTGAGTTTGGCGAGCGTCAGCAGAGCATGGTGGTGCTGGCCATGGGCAAGCATGGCGCCCGCGAACTGAACCTGTCGTCGGATATTGATCTGATTTTTGCCTTTCCCAATCAGGACGAGACCAGTAACGGGCGCAGTCATGAGGAGTTCTTCACCCGGGTCGGTCGAACGGTTATTCAACTGTTGGATACCCGCACCCCCGAGGGTTTCGTCTTCCGGGTCGATATGAGGTTACGGCCCTGGGGGCAGAGCGGTGCGCTGGTCAGTAATTTTGCCGCCATGCATCACTATTACACCCATCAGGGGCGAGAGTGGGAACGGTTTGCCATGGTTAAGGCACGGCCGGTAACCGGTGCACGGGAGGCGCAGGCAGCGCTTGAGTTGGATCTCAGGTCTTTTGTCTACCGTCGTTATGTGGATTTCCATGCTCTGGGTGCCTTGCGTCGCCTGAAATCGATGATTCAGAAAGAAGTGCGACGTCAGCAGCTGGAAGACAACATCAAGCTGGGTCAGGGTGGCATTCGCGAAGTTGAGTTCATCGCCCAGGCGTTTCAATTGATACGCGGCGGTCAGGACCTGTCGTTACAGGAGCGGGGCACCTGGCCAGTGCTGTCGCGGCTGGCGGATGAGGGCTACCTGCCTGCTGAAGTCAGCCGGGAGCTGGTAGATGCCTATACCTTCCTGCGCGATCTCGAACATCGAATTCAGGCGCTGCGTGACGAGCAGACCCAGCGGTTACCGTCGGATGCCACTGACCGCGCCCGGCTGGCCTGGTCAATGGGGTTTGACTCGGTTGAAGCGCTGCTGGAACAGCTGGCGCACTACCGGGAGCGGGTGCATCACCACTTTCAACAAGTCGTGGCTGAAGATGCCGGATCCAGTCGTCCGCTGGATCCGGCCATGGTGTCTCTCTGGCAGGATGGTAAAACAGAGTCGACTGACTATGAGGCCGCCGACCTGGACGCCGTTCTGACGTTCAGAAACGAAGCGGCCGTTCAGCGCTTGCAGGGACAGGCGCGCGACAATCTCGATCAGGTCATGCCGATGCTGCTGACTGAGCTGGTTGCCAGCAAGCAACTGGGCAGCGGATTTGAAGCACTGCGACCCATTCTGGAAGCCATTTTGCGGCGATCGGTATATTTCGTATTGCTGGCAGAGAACCCGGACGCCTTGCGCCAGCTGTGCCGCCTGGCACCGGCTTCACCCTGGATCGCCAATCTGTTCACGCAAAAGCCCTATCTTCTGGACGAATTGTCCGACCCCGACAGCCTCTATCGCCTGCCACAACGCGGTGAACTGACCGACGACCTGCACCAGACATTGCTGCGTGTTCCGAGCGATGATCTGGAGCAGCAAATGGAGGTGCTGCGGCATTTTCGCCATGGCCGGGTATTGCGAGCGGCGGCCTGTGAAGTCGCGTCCATGTTGCCGCTGATGAAAATATCTGACTATCTGGCCTGGGTCGGGGAGGTGGTGGTAGAGCAGGCCCTGGCCCTGGCCTGGCAGCAAATGGTGGCCAAACACGGGCGCCCCAGCCGCGATAACGGCGACTGGTGTGAACTCGATTTCGGTGTTGTGGCCTACGGTAAAATGGGGGGGCTGGAGTTGTCCTACGAGTCGGATCTCGATCTGGTGTTTCTGCATCAGGCTTCAGCTCAGGGGGCAACCGAGGGTCCGAAAGTCATTGATAATGGGGTGTTCATGGCTCGGCTGGGCCAGCGATTGATCCATTTGCTGAGTACTGCGACACCCAGTGGCACGCTTTATGAAGTGGATACCCGGTTGCGGCCCTCTGGTAGTTCAGGCCTGCTGGTGACCAGTTTAACTGCGTTCGAAAAGTACCAGAACAGCAAGGCCTGGACCTGGGAGCATCAGGCGTTGGTCAGGGCCCGGTTTATTGCTGGCGATCCTGATCTGCAGACTGCCTTTAATGCCGTTCGCCAGGACATTCTGCAGCGTCCCCGTGACCGGTCGGCGCTGCGCGAAGACGTTATTCAGATGCGCCGCAAAATGGTGGGGCATTTGTCCAGCCAGGCACAAAAAGACAAGTCGGATGAGGTGTTTCACATTAAACAGGACCCAGGTGGCATTGTTGACCTGGAGTTCCTGGTGCAATACCTGGTGCTGGCTTATGCGGACGAACACCCTGAGGTTGCCCGCTGGTCGGATAACGTCCGCTGCATAAAAGCCCTGCGCGAAGCGAAAGTTCTGCCCGATGAGCAAGCCGAACAGTGGCTCAATGCCTATCTGACACTGCGCGAGCATACCCACCATGCGGTGTTGTCGGGGACCTCAACGACCGTGCCGGTGGCGCATATGACACCGGAACTGGCGCGGGTGCGGCAATTGATCCGGGATCAGTGGCAACATTGGCTGGGTGCTGAATCGCCCGCCGAGCAGGCCGACTGATGCTCATGGTGGCATTGCTGCCTCCCGGTGTGTCAGGTGAGGAATACAGTGTTGATATCAATTCATGGTGTTGGGGGGCATTGTCGCTAGAGTCTGGCTTGGGAGTTGGCATACAATGAAACATCGTCTGCTCCGGGTAGACGCCTCGACAACGGGCTGGTATCTGGCCCACAGCATTGGGAATTTGTAATGGCAGCATTTGGTACCGTATTCATGCCGCAGATGGCTCTGGCTCAGTTTGACAATGGCGCTTGGGGCCAGACTGAGGTTGTGTCGTCCAATTCGCTGACACTCCATCCAGGCGCACACGTGCTGCACTATTCAAGTACCTGTTTTGAAGGCCTTAAAGCGTTTCGGCACACCGATGGCTCGGTGAAGATTTTCAGAATGGACGCCAACATCGAACGCATGGCGCAAAGCAGTCAGTTGTTGAACCTCCCGGCTATCGACAAAGCCCAACTGAAGCAGATGATTATCGACATCGTTGCGCGGTTTAAAGCGGATGTGCCCGAAGCGCCGGGTTCTATGTACATTCGTCCTACACACATCGGAACGGAAGCTGCCATCGGCAAGGCTGCAGCACCCACTGAAAGTTCGATGCTATACGTCCTGTTGTCGCCGGTCGGTGACTATTTTGCCGGGGGTGGTAAGGCGCTGTCGTTGTTGCTGGAAGAAGACGGTATGCGCTGTGCGCCGCACATGGGCATGGTCAAAAGCGGTGGTAATTATGCCAGTGCGCTCGGTCCTATCCTGGCCGCGAAGTCCCGTCACGATGCCGATCAGGTTCTGTTCTGCCCGAATGGCGATGTTCAGGAAACCGGTGCCGCTAACTTCATTCTGATCGATGGCAACGAAATTATCACCAAAAGTCTGGATCGCTCTTTTCTGCATGGTATCACCCGGGATTCCATTCTAACCCTGGCCAGAGACCGTGGCATGACCGTCAGTGAGCGCAACCTCACGGTAGATGAGCTGCTTGAGCGGGCGGCCAAGCCTGGTACGGAAGCGGCTTTATCCGGTACAGCTGCGGTACTAACACCGGTCGGCACGCTTATTCGCGGTGATCAGCGCTATACAGTAGGCTCCGGTGAAGCAGGGGCTACGACGCTGGCATTGCGTAAAGCCCTTAACCAGGTGCAGTGGGGTGAGACTGACGATCCTCATGGCTGGCTAACACCGGTTAGCTAACAGTGTACAGCTGCAATCCCCAACCCACGTTGCGGTTAATCAGCGCGCCGTGGCAGGGAGCTTACCAAAGTTTTACAACCGGGTGTTGGTGATAAGCGCCATGCCTGGACTAGTTGCTGAGACGGGTCAGGTTGGAGAGTTTTGGGTTGGGCTTTTTAGCCTTGCGCAGTAGCAGGGCCACACGGCCAATTGACTGGATCAGGGTAGCGCCGGTTTGCTCGCAGGCGGCCTGGATCAGGGCATTTTTCTGATCACGGTCGGCGACATTGACCTTAATCTTGATCAATTCATGGTCATTCAGTGCCCGATCGATCTCGGCCAGCACGGTTTCCGCCAGTCCTTTCTCGGCGATGGTCACCAGCGGGTGCAGATCGTGACCTATGGTACGGTAGCGTTTTCTTTGTTCCTGACTCAAACTCATGGGTGTCTCTCAGACTCAGTTGCTTGCAAAAGACGGCATTGTACTTTAGAACACCCCGCTGAACACAGCCCATCCGGGAGTAATCGGGTAACAGCGGCTGATCAATCAGGGCGATAGCCCGGTTGTTCTTGCATTTTAGATCTTGCACCCCATTATTTCGGTGTGTGAAAAGTATGAGTTTCCCGGTAATTGAGCCTTCCGTCATAACAGGCTTGAATCGGGCATTCAACCGGTTTGTCGGGGAGTCCGCCGACCGAATTTACGCGTAAAGACGGGCATGACACCACAGCATCATGCCGGTGTTGCGCATCCGCTTCCTGCCCACCCGAGGGTGGCCGGGACGGAGACAAACGACCTATGCAGCCTGGCTGCCAACGAGGGTAAAAGTTGAACGATATGGCTAAAAATCTGGTTCTATGGCTGATTATCGCGGCAGTTCTGCTGGCCGTTTTTAACAATTTTGATACAACGGCCGCCTCTGAAGAAATGAGCTACTCCCGCTTTGTGCAGCAGGTAGAACAGGATCAGGTGCGGTCAGTGGTCTATCAGGGCCTGACCATCAAAGGGGTTCGCCGGGACGGTTCGACGTTCGAGACGGTGCGGCCACCCTATGTCGACGATTCACAGCTGATCGATAACATGATTGAGCACAACGTCGAAGTGGAGTCCAAACAACCGGAACAGCAAAGCATCTGGTCTCAGTTGCTGGTGGCTGCTTTTCCGATTCTGATCATACTCGCGGTGTTCATGTTCTTTATGCGCCAGATGCAGGGCGGTGCCGGTGGCGGTAAAGGCCCGATGAGCTTTGGCAAAAGCAAAGCCAAAATGCTCAGTGAAGATCAGGTCAAAACAACCTTTGCCGATGTAGCCGGGGTTGAAGAAGCCAAAGAAGACGTTCAGGAACTGGTTGAGTTCCTGCGTGATCCTGGTAAATACCAGCGCCTGGGCGGTCGTATTCCGCGCGGTGTGTTGATGGTCGGTTCTCCCGGTACCGGTAAAACCCTGCTGGCCAAGGCTATTGCCGGCGAAGCCAAGGTACCTTTTTTCTCGATCTCCGGTTCAGACTTCGTTGAGATGTTTGTCGGCGTGGGTGCCTCCCGGGTGCGTGACATGTTCGATCAGGCCAAAAAACAGGCCCCTTGTATTATCTTCATTGACGAAATAGATGCGGTAGGTCGTTCACGCGGCGTCGGTATTGGCGGCGGTAATGATGAACGTGAGCAAACGCTGAACCAGTTGCTGGTTGAGATGGATGGTTTTGAGGCGAACGATGGCATCATCGTTATTGCTGCAACCAACCGCCCGGATGTACTGGACCCGGCCTTGTTGCGTCCCGGTCGTTTTGACCGCCAGGTCGTAGTGGCTCTGCCCGATGTTCGCGGTCGTGAACAGATTCTGAAAGTGCACATGCGCAAGATCCCGGTGGGCGATGACGTCGATGCATCTGTGATCGCACGCGGGACCCCCGGGTTCTCCGGTGCTGACCTGGCCAACCTGGCGAACGAAGCGGCACTGTTCGCTGCTCGCTTGAGTAAGCGCACCGTGACCATGGAAGAGTTCGACCGGGCCAAAGACAAGATCATGATGGGTGCCGAGCGCAAATCCATGGTCATGTCTGAAAAAGAAAAGATCAATACGGCTTACCACGAGTCCGGTCACGCCATTATCGGGCGACTGGTGCCCGAGCATGATCCGGTTTACAAGGTCAGCATCATCCCGCGTGGTCGCGCTTTGGGTGTGACCATGTATTTGCCAGAGGAAGACCGCTATTCGATCAGCAAACGGCAACTGGAGAGTCAGATTTGTTCACTCTACGGTGGCCGTATCGCCGAAGAGATGACCAACGGTAAAGAAGGCGTTACTACCGGTGCCTCTAACGACATTGAGCGTGCCACTCAGCTGGCGCGTAACATGGTTACCAAATGGGGCCTGAGTGAACTCGGTGCCCAGCAGTTTGAAGAAGAGCAGCAAGGCTATCTGGGCAGCCAGTCATCCATGGCGCAGCTGTCATCGGAAACGGCCCGGGCGGTCGATGCCGAGATCAAAAAAATCCTGGATCGCTGCTACAAAATCGCTAACGATTTGCTTGAGGCGAACCGGGACAAGTTGGAAATGATGAAAGACGCGCTGATGCATTATGAAACCATCGACGCCGAACAGATCAATGACATCATGAACGGCAACAAACCCAGGGCGCCCAAAGGCTGGGACGACCGGGACTCTGGAGGCGGCAAGGCGCAGTCGGCGGAACCGACCGAGGCGTCTGCTGAACCGACTGATGCGTCAGCCGACAAGTCGTCTGAGCAGGCTGACCTAAACAGGGATGGCCAGACAGAGTAGTTAGAGTCACTCCAAAATATTATTAAACGGCGCTTCGGCGCCGTTTTTTTATGTAACCGGTCGTTTAAAGGAGTCTCCACTATGAATGCCACTCAACCGGATTGGTCTGGCTGGGCGTTTGGTGATCGTTTACTGGACCTCAGTGTGACACGGGTCATGGGGGTCGTGAATGTGACACCCGACAGTTTTTCGGACGGTGGCCGGTTTATCAAAGCTGATGCCGCCCTGGCGCAGGCGCGCCGTCTGGTAGCGGCTGGTGCCAGCATCCTTGATATAGGCGGTGAAAGCACGCGCCCGGGTGCATCACCGGTTAGTGTGCAGGAAGAACTGGACCGGGTTGTCCCGGTCGTTGAAGCGCTGGCTCGCGAGGCCGACGTGGTCTTGTCGGTCGATACCAGTACGCCCGCCGTGATGCGGGAAGCAGCTCGCGCCGGTGCTCATCTGGTTAACGATGTTCGTGCCTTGTCCCGCGAGGGTGCTTTGCAGGCGGCGACGGATACAGGTCTGGCGATTTGTCTTATGCATATGCAGGGCCAGCCCGGTACCATGCAAATGAGCCCCGAATACGACGATGTCGTGGCTGAAGTGGAGCGTTATCTGAGCGAACGTATATCGGCTTGTGAAGCGGCCGGCCTGCAACGTCAGCAAATTTTGGTTGACCCGGGGTTTGGTTTTGGCAAGACACTGGGCCACAATCTCAGCTTGCTGAAACACTTGGAACGGTTTAAGCAGTGGGGCTGCCCGGTTCTGGTTGGCCTGTCGCGCAAGTCAATGATTGGCGATGTGCTGGGTAAACCGGTCGATGAGAGGCTTTTTGGCAGCCTGGCAGCGGCGGTAGCGGCCGCAATGAATGGGGCATCGATCGTGCGGGTGCATGACGTGGCAGAAACCGCCGATGCGATAGCTGTGATCAATGCCCTGCATCGGGCAGCATAAGCACGATTGCGCAGCAGGCAGCCCTGGCTGACGAAATACGACAATGGAGATGAGTGAGTGACTCAGGAAAAGCAATATTTTGGCACGGATGGCATACGAGGCCGCGTGGGTAGCGGCGTTATTACTCCTGAATTTTTATTGAAGCTGGGCTGGGCCGCAGGTCAGGTGTTCGCCAAAGAGGGACGCAGCCAAATTCTGATTGGTAAGGATACCCGGATTTCGGGCTACATGTTCGAGGCGGTACTTGAAGCCGGCTTGTCAGCCGCCGGTTGCGATATTTTATTGGTCGGGCCGATGCCGACCCCTGCGGTAGCCTACCTAACCCGGGCATTTCATGCGGATGCAGGCATCGTTATTTCGGCCTCTCATAACCCCTATTACGACAACGGCATTAAGTTTTTCTCTGAAGACGGTGCCAAGCTGCCCGATGAGGTGGAGCTGGCGATTGAAGCCGAGCTTGCCAAAGACATGACCACGGCCGAGAGTCACCTGCTCGGTAAGGCGTTGCGTATCGATGATGCCGGCGGCCGCTATGTTGAATTTTGTAAAAGCACTTCCGGTTATCTGAACCTTGAGGGTCTGCATGTCGTGCTCGATTGTGCTCATGGTGCGACGTACGATGTAGCGCCCAAGGTGTTTCGTGAGCTCGGCGCAAAGGTCAGTTTGGTGGGCGCTCAGCCTGACGGTCTGAACATTAACAAGGGCGTCGGTTCGACACACCCGGCCAGTCTGCAGCGAGCCGTGCTGGAGCTGGAGGCTGATCTGGGCATCGCGTTCGACGGCGATGGCGACCGGGTGTTGATGGTCGATCATGAGGGAGAATTGGTCGATGGAGACGAGTTGCTGTTTCTGCTTGCCATCCATCTGCATAACCAGAACCGCCTGCAAGGCGGCGTTGTCGGCACACTGATGACCAATCTGGGTCTTGAAGTGGCGCTGAAAAAGGAAGGAATCGAACTGGTGCGAGCCCAGGTCGGCGATCGTTATGTAATGGAGCAACTGCATCAACGTGGCTGGGTGCTGGGCGGGGAGAACTCCGGGCACCTGGTGTGCAAGCATGTCACCACCACGGGTGATGGTATTGTCGCAGCCTTGCAGGTGCTGTGCGCTTTGAAGGCGGCTGATCAGACGCTGTCTCAGGCCAAATCCGGGATGCGCAAGTTTCCGCAAGTTATGATTAATGTCCAGATGCCGACCAAAATGGACGTTCAGGTGTTGCCCGAAGTGCAAGCCGAACTGGAGGCCCAGGCCCGTGTGTTGGGTGATTCCGGGCGTATTTTGTTGCGACCCTCGGGAACCGAACCGCTGGTTCGGATTATGGTTGAAGGCGAAGACATTGGGCAGGTAAAGCGCTGTTGCGAGCGTCTGGCCAGCGTGGTTAAGGCGGCGGTTGAGGCCTCGACGGTATGATGCACTTCTGATGCCTCGTGCATTTTAATGAAACGACCCTCGAGCGAGAGAACATGAGTGATGGTTTTTATCGGGTAAGCTATTGTTTTAGCCCCGTTTCTCCCCAATAGCCTGTTGCTCGCCCGGGGGAAAGGCAGTACACTCTGCGCCCGATTTAAGGAGGTCAGGCATGCGACGTACACTGGTAGCCGCAAACTGGAAGATGAATGGCAGCAAGGCCGCTAACGGCGCATTGTTGTCAGCATTTGTTCAGGGGATCGATACTCAGTCGGTCGATGTCGTCGTGTTTCCTCCGGCGGTTTACCTGGATCAGGTGGCATCGGCACTGGCCGATAGTGGCATTCGTTACGGTATTCAGAATGTTCACGCTGCTGAGAAAGGGGCCTTTACCGGTGAGGTTTCACTGGGGATGGTAAAGGATTTTGCCGCCGATTATGTATTGGTGGGTCACTCTGAGCGGCGCGAGTTGTTTGCTGAAAGTGACGCGGTCGTCGCCGGGAAGGTTCAGGCAGCGCTGGCAGCGGGTGTAATTCCGATGCTGTGTGTTGGCGAAACGTTGGCTGAACGGGAAGCGGACCAGACTGAAGCCGTTGTGGGCCGTCAGTTGCAGGCGGTGTTGGATGTCGTCGGTATAGACGCCTTCGCAACTCTTGTTGTTGCTTACGAGCCGGTGTGGGCTATTGGTACTGGCAAGACAGCCTCGCCCGACCAGGCCCAGGCGGTGCATGCATTTATACGTGGTTTGTTGGCGCAGGCGTCCGAGTCTGTTGCCCAGAAGTGCCGTGTGCTTTATGGAGGCAGTGTTAAGGCGTCCGGCGCACAGGAATTGTTTCAGCAACCGGATATTGACGGTGGACTGGTAGGTGGGGCTTCACTGCTTGCCGACGAGTTTGTTGGCATCTGTCAGGCTGCGAAAGGGGTTTAATCGAATGGCTATCGAAAATTTAGTGTTGGTGGTTCATGTTCTGCTGGGGCTGGGTGTTGTTGGTTTCGTACTGATCCAGCGTGGCAAGGGCGCCGATGCAGGGGCATCCTTTGGCGGTGGTGCCTCACAAACTGTATTTGGCAGTGGCGGCAGTGCGAACTTTCTGACTCGTACTACTGCGATACTGGCAACGGGTTTCTTCCTGACCAGCTTTGGCCTGGCGTACATCGCCAAGCAGAAAGCCGAAGGGTTGGATGACCTGGGGTTGGATATTCCGGCAGTCGAGCAGGTTGAAGAAGCCCCGGTCGCACCGGAGCGGAATACATCGGATATCCCGGCCGAGTAACGTTTTTTGCCGACGTGGTGGAATTGGTAGACACGCCATCTTGAGGGGGTGGTGGGCTTATGCCCGTGCTAGTTCGAGTCTAGTCGTCGGCACCACTTAAAAGGCCTGTGCGAGCAGGCCTTTTTCTTTTTGGGGGACTTTCCGGGCTTTGCCTTGAAAGTCGGGCGGGGCATCCCTATAATGCCGCCGCCTGAGGAGTGTGAATTCCTCGTGGTTTATAGTCCAAATGATTTGGGCGTAGTTATTAAAGTTTATTGCGGGGTGGAGCAGTCTGGTAGCTCGTCGGGCTCCCTGTCCTGCAAAAGCCGAAGGGAGTCACTGACCTTCGGTTTATGAGTCCGACCCGGTTGGTCTCAGTGTATGAAGGTGACATAGGTTTATTGCGGGGTGGAGCAGTCTGGTAGCTCGTCGGGCTCATAACCCGAAGGTCGTAGGTTCAAATCCTGCCCCCGCTACCATATTTAGGTGGAAGCAGCCCCTTTTAGTTAGTTTCGGGGCTGTCACCGAACAACATACACGGATGGTATGTTGTAGGGTCTGCAGACCCTCGGAAGCCAGAGGGCCTTCCGACTCATAGACTGGTCTGCGAGACCACGACTTGAAGCCCCTCCTAGCAGGGGCTTTTTGTTAGCAGACTGGTTGGTTTTGTGGGGTGTTTTCCTGCGGGAAGACCCTTCGGCGTTAACCGCAAGCGATTGCGGAACCGTTGGGATCTCAGTGAGTTATCAGTCTGGGCCTGCGGAGCCAACGGAAGGCGTTGGTTCCAAAGTTGCCCTTTTTTTGGCTCTGAAAAAGTCAGCCAAGGGTCAGACATCATCGAATACAGGCCAGTGGCGGCGCCATTGGCAGCAGGCAGGCCCGATAAACGGGCTCACAGAGGGGTTTGAATGGCAAAGGTCGACGAACTGAATGCAATGCTGGAACCGGTAATTACCGGTCTGGGTTTTGTGTTTTGGGGTCTGGAATTTTCAGCACAGGGCAAGCACAGCACCCTGCGCGTATACATTGATCACGAAGACGGGATCAATGTTGATCAGTGCGCCGAAGTCAGCCGCCAGATCAGTGCGGTGCTGGATGTTGAAGAACCCATCAGTCAGAACTACACCCTGGAGGTGTCCTCCCCGGGTATGGATCGTCCTTTGTTCAGTCTGGAGCAGTTTTCTGCGTATTTGGGTGAATGGGTTCAGGTGCGTTTGCGAGCGCCCTTCGAAGGGCGTCGTAAATTCAAGGGTGTGCTGTCCGCTATAGAGGACCAGGACATTTGCGTGACCGTTGATGGTATGGACTATTTATTGCCGATCGAAAGCATCGACAAGGCCAACCTGATACCAAATTTTAATAAGCAATAAACCGATTAACCGAAAGGAAAGCCCGGTCAACCGCCCGGCAAACAAGAGGCTGAGACGATGAGTAAAGAAATTCTCCTGGTCGTGGACGCAGTAGCGAATGAGAAAGGTGTGTCCCGAGAGGTCATCTTTGATGCCATGGAGCTGGCTCTCGCAGCCGCTGCTAAGAAGCGCTTCGATGAAGATGAAGAAGGCGAGATCGACATTCACGTCGTGATCGACCGGAAGACCGGTGAATACCAAACCTTTCGTCGCTGGACTGTGATGGGAAATGAAGGCGTTCCGACCCTGGGTTGCGAGTGGACGACTCAGGAAGCGCACGAAGTCGATAAAACCCTACAGCAGGGTGACACCTATGAAGAGGTGATCGAGAACGCAGAGTTTGGCCGCATCAGTGCCCAGGCAGCGAAGCAAATTATCGTACAGAAAGTGCGAGAAGCCGAGCGGGCCAAAATTGTTGAGCAATACCGTGAGCGGGTTGGTGAAATGGTGTTGGGCACGGTCAAAAAAGTGACTCGTGACAACATTATTGTGGACCTTGGCAACAACGCTGAAGCCGTAATGCCGCGTGAATCTGTGATCGGGCGTGAAACCTTCCGCATCGGTGACCGTGTTCGCGCCGTGTTGCAGGATATTCGCGCTGAAGGTCGCGGCCCGCAGCTCGAACTGAGCCGCGCCAGCAACGACATGCTGATCGAGTTGTTCCGCATTGAAGTACCGGAAATTCAGGAAGAAGTGATCGAAATTCGTGGCTGTGCCCGCGACCCGGGTTCACGCGCCAAGATTGCGGTAAAAACCAACGACGGTCGTATCGACCCGGTGGGTGCCTGCGTCGGTATGCGCGGTTCGCGTGTGCAGGCGGTATCGAATGAGCTGAACAATGAGCGCGTTGACATCATTTTGTGGGACGACAATCCGGCTCAACTGGTGATCAACGCCATGGCACCGGCCGAAGTAGCCTCCATCGTGATGGATGAAGACACTCATACCATGGATGTCGCGGTCGCCGCTGACAACCTGGCCATCGCCATTGGTCGCAGTGGTCAGAACGTGCGGCTTGCCAGTGAATTGACTGGCTGGGTGATCAATGTGATGACCGAGGAAGAAGCCGACGAGAAACAGGAAGAGGAAGCCGGTCGCCTGGTTACCTATTTTGAAGAGAAGCTGGATGTCGATGAAGACATTGCTGCCATTTTGGCGGAAGAAGGCTTCACCACACTGGAAGAGGTCGCTTACGTACCTCTAGAGGAAATGCTTGGCATTGAAGGGTTCGACGAAAACATCGTGACCGAACTGCGTCAGCGTGCAAAAGACATGTTACTGACGCTGGAATTGGCGAGTGAAGAGCAACTGGATTCCGCAACACCCAGTGGCGACTTGCTTGGTCTGGACGGTATGGATGAACACCTGGCCCGCCTGTTGGCGAGCAAAGGCATCGTCACGATGGAAGATCTAGCGGAACAGAGTATCGATGACCTGATGGACATCGATGATATGGACGAGGAACGGGCTGGCCAATTGATTATGGCGGCACGGGCACCTTGGTTTGAGAATGAGTAATCACGGGTAGGAGGAATCCATGGCAGAAGTCACCGTTAAACAACTGGCGGAAAGCGTTGGTACACCCGTTGATCGTTTATTGAAACAAATGAGCGATGCTGGTCTACCGCAAAAGTCTGAAGGCGAAGCGGTTAATGATGACCAGAAGCAGACACTGTTGACGTATTTGAAAACAAGTCACGGTGAAGACAGCGGAGCCCCCAAAAAGATCACGTTGAAGCGCAAGGTCACCACCACTTTGAAAACCAGTGGTGGCGGTCGTGGCAAGACGGTCAATATCGAAGTGCGCAAGAAGCGGACTTACATGAAGCGCGATGCCGTTGAAGGCAGCAGCGATGCAGCACCGACTGAAGCGGCGGCCCCCGTGGCCAGTGCCGATACGTCGGCCAGTCGTCGTGCTGAAGAAGACGCCAGGCTGGAAGCAGCTCGTGCGCGTGCAGCCGAAGAAAAAACGCGTGAAGAAGCTGCAAAGCGCGACGCTGAAAAGACACGTACTTCGAAGGTACAGCCGAAGAAGGTTGAGGAAGAAGTTGATCCGCAACTGGCGGTAGCGGATGCCGAAGCCAAGATGGCCAAGGAAGATCGCACCACCGACAAGAAAAAGCACAAGACGGCCGAGCGCCCGATGCGGGTAGACGATGGCCCGGCTGCCGACAGCCGTAAAGCTGGCCATAAAAAGGGCGGCAAAAAGGCGGAAGTGGCACAGCGGGTTGGCACCGGCCGTGGCGGCAACAAGCATCAGCAGATGCTGTCGGCGCTGGACGATGGCGATGGCATGGGCCGTCGTCGTCGCGCCAAGCGCGGTGGTAACAAGAAGCGTGATCACCAGTTTGAGCGTCCGACCGCACCGGTTGTGCGTGAAGTGCAACTGGGTGAAGCCATTACCGTGGCGGAACTGGCCAGCCAGATGTCGGTCAAGGCCGCTGAAGTGGTCAAGATCCTGTTCAAGATGGGCGTGATGGTAACGGTTAACCAGGCCATTGATCAGGATACCGCCATTCTGGTGATCGAAGAAATGGGTCACAAGTACACCGTGGTGAATGAAAACGCCATGGAAGACGATGTGATGGAAGTGACTTACAGTGGTGACGTTGCGCCTCGGGCACCGGTGGTCACTGTTATGGGTCACGTCGACCATGGTAAAACCAGTCTGCTCGACCATATTCGTCGCACCCGCGTTGCGGCCGGCGAATCCGGTGGTATTACCCAGCACATCGGGGCGTACCACGTCGAGACAGAGAAAGGCATGGTCACCTTCCTGGATACACCGGGACACGCGGCCTTTACCGCTATGCGTGCTCGTGGTGCCAAGGCAACGGACGTTGTTATCCTGGTAGTGGCTGCGGACGATGGTGTTATGCCGCAAACCGAAGAAGCCGTTCAGCATGCCCGTGCCGCTGGCGTTCCGCTGATCGTTGCCATCAACAAGATGGACAAAGAGTCGGCGGACCCGGACCGGGTGATTAACGAGCTGTCGCAGCGCAACGTTATCCCTGAATCCTGGGGTGGCGATACGCAGTTTGTTCAAGTCTCGGCGCATACCGGTCAGGGCATTGATGAGCTGCTCGACGCGGTTCTGTTGCAGGCCGAAGTGCTCGAGCTGAAGGCACACCACGAAGGCCCCGGTAAGGGCACTGTGGTTGAATCGAGCCTCGACAAAGGCCGTGGCGCCGTCGCTACTGTGTTGGTTCAGTCCGGTCGTCTGAAGAAGGGCGATGTGGTTCTGGCGGGTACTTTCTACGGTAAGGTTCGTGCCCTGCTGGACGAAACTGGCAAGCAGATCGACGAAGCCGGCCCGTCCATTCCGGTCGAGATTCTTGGCCTGAACGGTACGCCTGACGCCGGTGACGAGTTTGTAGTATCTGAAAGCGAACGGTCGGCCCGTGAAGTGGCTGAAATGCGCTCCATGCGTACCAAGGAGTCGGCACATGCCCAGCAGCAGGCTGCGAAGCTCGATGCTCTGTTCCAGGGTATGGGCTCCGAAGACAAGAAAGTGCTGAACGTGGTGCTGAAGACCGACGTGCGCGGTTCACTGGAAGCGTTGATCGCTTCACTGCAGAAGTTGGGCAATGAAGAGGTCAAGGTGAACGTGATTGCCAGCGGTGTAGGCGCGATTTCCGAGTCCGATGCGAACCTGGCGATTACGTCGCAGGCGGTCGTCTTCGGTTTCAACGTTCGTGCCACCGGTAAAGCCCGGACGGTCATCGAACAAGCCGGTCTGGATCTGCGTTATTACAACGTCATCTATAACCTGATCGACGATGTCAAAGCCGCACTTAACGGTCTGTTGTCGCCCGATCTGCGTGAAGAGATTGTCGGCCTTGCCGAAGTACGTGATGTCTTCAACTCGCCCAAGTTTGGGCAGGTGGCCGGTTGTATGGTCATCGAAGGCAGCATGCACCGCAGCAAGCGCATTCGTGTACTGCGTGAAGAAGTGGTCATCTATGAAGGCGAGCTGGAATCTCTGCGCCGCTTTAAAGACGATGTCCAGGAAGTTCGCCAGGGCATGGAATGTGGTATTGGCGTCAAGAACTACAATGACGTTAAAGCCGGTGACAAGATCGAAGTCTTTGATGTTAAGGAATTTGCGCGCACCATCGACGATTGATGCATCGCAGCTTCCAGACAACCCCGGCATGTCCGGGGTTGCTTGTTTTATAACTCAAGTTTCGGAGTTCGGCAGGCTAAGTGGTACTGGCCCGCACCGGCTACCTGGGGCACCTCTGTGGGGTCGGCGTAAATCCGTCCATGGAGCCTAGGCCGCAGCATCCCTGCTGCGGACTACCCCACAGAGGCACCCCAGGTAGCCGCCGCTTATCTATCCAGCGAACTCCGAAACTTGAGTTATAAACCTTGAATTATTTCTCCTATTCGCAAGAGGGCCACATCATGGCCAAAGAAAACAGTCGTATCCGGCGCATTGCCGACCAGATGCAGCGTGACCTGTCGGTGATTATCCAGCAGGAAGTGAAGGATCCGCGCCTTGGCATGGTGACCCTGAACGACGTTAGGGTCAGCAAGGATCTGTCCTACGCCGACATCTATTTTACCTGCATGGTGTTCGGTGAAAGCGCCGAGGCCGATATTGAACGCAGTGAACAGGAGGCCGTTCTGAACAAGGCCTCCGGCTTTTTACGGACAATACTGGCGCGTGAACTCAAGCTGCGGGTCATGCCGTTGCTGCGCTTTCACTACGACCCGACGCTGGAGTCAGGTGCGCGTCTGTCTGGCTTGATCAACGAAGCTGTGCGCCAGGACAAAGCCAGAAACGCCGAAGACGCTTCAGACGACAATTCCTCAGACGAAGACCCGTCCTGATTCATGGCACGTCGCAGAAAAGGACGCGCCATCGACGGCGTTATCTTGCTGGACAAACCATCAGACTGGTCCTCAAACGGTGTGCTGCAAAAGGTGCGCTGGTTGTTTCAGGCGCAAAAAGCCGGTCACACCGGTGCACTGGACCCGCTGGCAACTGGCCTGTTGCCCCTCTGCCTGGGCGAAGCGACCAAATTTACCCGTTTTTTACTGGAAGCGGATAAAGCCTATCGCGCCGTCGCCAAGCTGGGCGAACGCACCAATACTCTGGATGCCGAAGGCGTTATTACTGAAACACGGCCCGTTCCCGAACTCGATACAGCTGAGCTAGAGGCGCTGTTGGCAGAGCGCTTTACCGGCGATATTGAACAGATTCCCCCGATGTACTCGGCGCTGAAGCGTGACGGCAAAAAGCTGTATGAACTGGCCCGCGAAGGCAAGCACATAGAGCTTGAGCCCCGGCCGGTGACCATTTTTAGCCTGACCTTGGTCAGCCTGAAGGATGATGAGCTGATATTGGATGTGCACTGCTCTAAAGGCACTTACATCCGAACTCTGGTCGATGACATTGGCCAGGCCCTCGGCTGTGGCGCGCACATCACCGCGCTGCGACGTACAAAGCACGGGCAGTTCTCTCTGGACAACGCCGTGACGCTGGATGCGCTAATCAGCGAACAGGAAGCAAACGGCCCCGAAGCCCTCGACCGTCACCTGTACAGCCTTGACGACCTGCTCGTTGATCTGCCTATCGTAACCCTTAGCGAAGGCCAGACGCGGCGCTTCAGCCACGGTAACCCGGTCAGCGACTGTCTTGATCTTCAACCTGGTCAATATCGGGTCAAAGACGATGACAGTGGTCGATTTCTTGGGGTGGGTGAAGTGGTTGCTGATTGTCTACTGAAGCCGCTACGGCTAGTTGCCAGTGAGGCGTGAAGAAATAGGTTGTAGGGGGCTGCCACAACTGACGAGCTGGGGCTGCCGGTAGTGGGTCTGTGGGGTAGTCCGCAGCA
>NZ_JBBECH010000020.1:0-20466 GCF_040881935.1 Saccharospirillum sp.
CCTTTCGCCGATACGGCCGACATTGATATTACCGAGGGCACGCCCGTCAACGTTTCGGTAACCCTGCACTATGCGGCCGGCCAATACCGGGAAGGGCTGGCTATGTTGCTGGCCAGTCATATTGAAGCCCAGGTCGATGACGTTGAAGTCAAGGTCTCGGTACAGTGCGAGATCGGCTCAGTGAATGTGCGGGATAACCTGCCGGGTATGGAGAACATTAAGAACATCATCGCTGTGGCCTCTGGCAAAGGTGGGGTTGGCAAGAGCACAACGGCTGTCAATCTGGCGCTGGCTCTGCAGGCCGAAGGGGCGCGAGTCGGGTTACTGGATGCCGATATTTATGGCCCAAGCGTTGGTACCATGTTGGGTGTGCCTGAAGGCACCAAGCCTGAAACCGTCGACAACAAATTCTTCAAGCCAGTAGAGGCCCACGGGCTGCAAAGCATGTCGATGGCTTATCTGGTGACCGAAAAAACACCCATGGTGTGGCGTGGGCCTATGGTTTCCGGGGCATTGCAGCAATTATTGACCCAAACCCAGTGGGATAACCTCGACTATCTGGTCGTCGACATGCCACCGGGCACCGGAGACATTCAACTGACATTGGCGCAGAAAGTGCCGGTTTCGGGCTCGGTGATCGTCACCACCCCGCAAGACATCGCCCTGCTGGATGCCCGCAAGGGCATAGAAATGTTCCAGAAGGTGAACATTCCGGTGCTGGGTATTGTCGAGAATATGGCGATGCATGTCTGTTCCAATTGCGGCCATGTGGAGCATATATTCGGTGAAGGCGGCGGCGCGAGGCTCTCCAACGATTACAACGTGGATCTGCTGGAAAGCCTGCCGCTGGACATCAGCATCCGCACCCAGACCGACAGTGGCCAACCCACCGTTATCGCAGAACCAAATGGCGAAGTAGCCGCACATTATTTTGTGCTGGCGCGGAGAACGGCGGCGGCTCTGGCGTTGCAGGACGCGGACACCGGGCCTGAGATCGCCTTTGTCTGAAAAGAATTTAAGGACGTGGGACATTGAAAGACGCAGAACAATAAATGACGCAAAACAACAAAAGACGCAGAACACTAAGGGACGCGAAACACCAAGAGACGTCATTTCGTGTCTTACGTCTCTCCATGTTTCGCGTCTTTTATTGTTCTGCGTCACTTCATGTCTTACGTCTTTCCATGTTTCGCGTCATTTATTGTTCTACGTCTTTCCCTGTCCTACGTCTTTTGCCTAAACCGGATTCCGACCCACCGAATAATACGTAATCCCTTTCTTCTGCATCCGCTTTGGCTCAAACAGGTTCCGGCCATCAAAGATCACCGGCTCGGTCAATTGCTGTTTGATGGCGTCGAAATCCGGCACCCGGAACGGTTGCCATTCGGTAACGATGGCCAGGGCATCGGCGCCTTTGAGGGCGCTTTCTTTGGTGCCGCATAGGGTTAAGGCATCCTGATCGTTGTAGAGGCGCTGGGTTTCTTCCATGGCTTCGGGGTCGTAGGCCTGAACCCTGGCACCGGCTGCCCAGAGGGCTTCCATCAGTACCCGGCTTGGGGCTTCGCGCATGTCGTCGGTGTTGGGTTTGAAGCTGAGGCCCCAGACGGCGATGGTCTTGCCGTTTAACTCGCCGTTGTAGTGCGCGTGAATCTTGCTGAACAGGGTGGTTTTCTGTTCGTAGTTGCGCGCTTCCACTGCTTTCAGGACCTTGGCGTCGAAGTCGATGCCATCGGCGGTGCGGATCAGCGCCTGCACGTCTTTCGGGAAGCAGGAGCCGCCATAGCCGACACCCGGGTAGATGAACTGATAACCAATGCGCGGGTCGCTGCCAATGCCATGACGCACGGCCTCGATGTCGGCGCCCAGGCGTTCGGCCAGGTTGGCGATTTCGTTCATGAAGCTGATTTTGGTGGCCAGCATGCAGTTGGCGGCGTACTTGGTCAGCTCGGCACTGCGCACGTCCATCTGGATGATTTTTTCGTGGTTGCGGTTGAACGGTTCGTACAGTTCGCGCATGGCTTCGATTGAATCGGCGCTTTCGGTGCCGATGACGATGCGGTCCGGGCGCATGCAGTCGTTCACCGCCGCGCCTTCTTTCAGGAATTCGGGGTTGGAGACCACATCGAAGGTCAGTTTGGCATCGGTGCGTTTGGCCAATACGTCGCTGATGGCGGCTGTTACTTTATCAGCTGTGCCCACCGGGACGGTCGATTTGTTGACCACAATGGTGTGGCGATTCATGTTCTCGGCAATGGTACGGGCCACCGCAAGAACGTATTTCAGATCGGCACTGCCATCTTCATCCGGCGGGGTGCCGACGGCGATGAACTGGATGTCGCCATGGGCAACGGCAGCAGGGGCATCCGTTGTGAAGCTCAGGCGGCCGGATTCATAGTTGGCCTTGACCATGGGCTCGAGCCCAGGTTCGTAGATCGGGATGACCCCTTTCTTCAGGTTCTCGACCCGGTTGACGTCGACATCGACACACACAACCTCATGCCCGGCCTCAGCCAGGCAGGTTCCCTGAACCAGGCCGACGTAACCAATGCCAAATACGGTAATTTTCATTGTTGATCCCTTAACGTTGCAGCTGTAAGACAGTAGGAATGGATTGATTGCGCGCAGTTTACCGCAGGAGTGCAGTAGCTGCGACATCTTAGAAACTCGTTTATCCGCCTCCATTGCTTGACCTTTACCCGGCGACCGATGTTAGATACACGCCCTTTTTCGGTGCATTTTGCTGGGTAGGCGTTTTAGATGGGTGAACTCTTTGCAATATTGGCCGCTCTGTCGTGGACGCTGGCGGCCTATGGTTTTCGCCATCTGGGGACTGCCCTGTCTCCGCTGCAACTGAATTTCTGGAAAGGGTTGCTGGCCTGTGCGGGTTTGCTGGCGTTTATTTGGGTGTCGGGCCAGTGGGTGGCTATTCCGACTGACGTCTATGCTCCCTTGCTGCTCAGTGGTTTTATCGGCATTACGCTGGGTGACACCTTTATTTTCTCGGCGCTGAACCGCATTGGTGAGCGCATTACGCTGTCGATCGCTGAATCTACCGCGCCGCTGTTTGCTATTGGCCTGGGCATACTCTGGCTGAGCGAATTTCTGACACTGTGGCAATGGCTGGGCGCGGCGATGATCATCCCGGCCCTGTTCTGGGTGCTGGAGCCGGAAAACCCGGCGCATCGCAGCCATCCGTTTCTGGGTATGGCCTTTGCCCTGGGGGCCGCTTTGTGCCAGGCGCTGGGCATGGTGTTTATGCGTGAGGTGTTTCTGGCGGTCGATATGCCTGCTTCCCAGGCATCGTTTTTAAGGCTGGCCGCTGGTATTGCCGCCATCCCCCTGTTCATTGGCTTGCAACGCAAGGCTTTTTGGCCCCGGCTGACCGGGCGCCAGTGGGCTATTTTAGCGCTGAGCACCTTTATTGGCACTCTGCTGGCTATCTGGTTTCAGCAATTGGCGGTTAAGCGCACCGAGGCGGGTGTGGTGCAAACCCTGATTGCGACCTGCGCCATCATGGCGTTCTCGATCGACCGGATTCGCGGGCACAAGGCCACCCGAAAAGCCTGGGCCGGGATGTTACTGGCCGTCGCCGGTGTGGCTGTTATTGCATTGAACGGTGCAACGCATTGACCGTGGTTTATAACCATAACCAAACGCACTAAACCGATTCCGTTATTCGCCTGGGGAGGCAATGAGCAATTCACGCGTAGCTCTGGCTTTTCCGAGGGGCCTTACCGCGAGGCGGGCTCATGCAGGAATGTCTAGACCTTTCAAATGAGCCCAACGAAGTGGTAAGGTTCCTCGGAAAGCCCCTACGCACCCTTCGGGCATAAAGGCGGGGCCAAAACGTCTTGCCCCGGCGTTGCACTTCTTGACAAGGGCTACGGCCATTGCGCTGCGAAGTGCGCCTTGTGGCAAAACGTTTTGGCTCCCGCAGAGCTTCGCGTGAATTGTTCATTGCCTCCCTTGTTAGCTATATAACATTTCACGATAATAGCGCCCTACTTTCTTATCACTCTACACAGCTGAAGGCCGTCTTTTCGATGAGCGACTACCTGCTTTTGCTGGTTGGCACCATTTTGGTCAACAATTTTGTCCTGGTTCAGTTTCTCGGGCTGTGCCCTTTTATGGGTGTGTCGAGCAAGCTTGAGACGGCTGTGGGCATGTCGGCCGCGACGACCTTTGTGCTAACGCTCTCTTCGGTGGCGAGCTATGTGGTGTACACCTGGCTGCTGGAACCGCTGGGGCTGACGTATTTGCGCACCATCAGTTTTATTCTGGTGATCGCCTTTATGGTGCAGTTCACCGAAATGCTGGTTCGCAAGACAAGCCCGCTGTTGTACCGGGTGTTGGGCATCTTTTTACCGCTGATCACCACCAACTGCGCGGTGCTTGGTGTGGCTTTGCTGAACATCAGTCGCCAGAACAGTCTGATCGAGAGCTTTTTATACGGCTTTGGTGCCGCAGTTGGCTTCTCATTGGTGCTGGTGTTATTTGCGGCCATGCGTGAGCGGCTGGCAGTGGCCGATATACCGGTGCCGTTTCAGGGCGCGGCCATTGGCCTGGTGGCGGCGGGCATTATGTCGCTCGCCTTTATGGGATTTTCCGGCCTGGTGACCTTGGGGTAATTTATGTGGATCGCGATTGTCACCCTGCTCATTCTGGCTGCCGTGCTAGGCGGCCTGCTTGGTTTTGCCTCGGTACGGTTCCGGCCTGAAGGCAACCCCATAGTCGATAACATCGACGACATTTTGCCGCAAACCCAGTGCGGCCAGTGCGGCTACCCGGGTTGCCGCCCTTATGCAGAAGCCATCGCCAATGGCGACAAAATCAACAAGTGCCCGCCCGGCGGCGAAGCCACGATTCAAGCCCTGGCGGATTTGCTCGATGTGGAACCCGAACCGCTCGATGCCGAACACGGCGAAGAGAAAGGCCGCACCGTGGCGGTGATTCGCGAAGACGAATGCATCGGCTGCACCAAGTGCATTCAGGCCTGCCCGGTCGATGCCATTCTGGGCGCGGCCAAGCAGATGCACACCGTGATCGAAAGCGAATGCACCGGCTGCGACCTGTGCGTCGAGCCCTGCCCGGTCGATTGCATCGATATGGTGCCGATTGAAGTCACGCTGCGTAGCTGGCACTGGGACAAACCCGCACCCGGCATCAGCCTTATCACGACGGATAAACCCACGGACCGGGAGCGCGCCGCATGACCGCACAGGCCGTTATCGTGACCGACAAGGTGTTTTCAATTCGTGGGGGCATCCACCCCGATGAATGCAAGACGCTCTCCAACACCACGCCCATCACCGAGGTTCCGTTGCCTTCGGTGCTGGTTCTGCCGCTGGCGATGCACCTTGGTTCACCGGCCGATCCGGTGGTGACTGTTGGCTCCACCGTGCGCAAGGGTGATGTACTGGCAACGGCCGTTGGCGGCATCAGCGCAGCGGTTCATGCGCCAACTTCGGGCCGGGTCTGTGCGATTGAAGATCGCGTTCTCGCCCATGAATCTGGCCTGAGCGCGCCCTGCATAGTGCTCGAAGCCGATGGCGAAGACGACTGGCGCGAACGCCATGGCCTGCCCAACTGGCGTGACGTGCCGGTCGATGAGTTGATTCAACGGCTGCGCGATTGCGGCGTGGTTGGCCAGGGCGGCGCGGGCTTCCCGACCGACGTGAAATACCGCAACAAGCACAAACCGATCACCACCCTATTAATCAACGCCGCCGAATGCGAACCCTACATCACCGCCGACGACCGCCTGATGCGCGAGCGCGCCGACGAGATTTTGCTGGGTGCCGACATTGCCAAACACCTGCTCGGGGCCAGCACTATTCGCCTCGGCATTGAAGACAACAAACCGCAGGCACTGATCGCCCTGCGTGAAGCGGCCGGGCGTTTGGGTCTGGATATTCGCATCAGCGTGGTACCCACCAAGTACCCGAGCGGCGGTGAACGTCAGTTAATTCAGCTGGTCGCGGGCCAGGAAGTACCCCGCGGTGGCCTGCCCAGCGATCTCGGCTATGTTTGCCAGAACGTTGGCACCCTGGCCAGCATTTACCGGGCGATTGTGTTCGATGAACCCGTAATCAGCCGTATTACCACCGTCACCGGGGACGCCATTGACGCACCGGGCAATTACGAAGTGCGCATTGGCACGCCGATAGAGACCGTGCTGAACCAGGCCGGTGTGCATCTGAAAAAAGCCGACCGGGTGATAATGGGCGGCCCGATGATGGGCTTCGCATTGCCGGACATCACCGCGCCGCTGGTAAAAACCACCAACTGCCTGCTGGTGCCGACGCGCAAGGAACTGCCCCGGCCGATGCCCGATAACCCCTGCATTCGCTGTGGTTTGTGCGAGCAAGCCTGCCCGGTCAACCTTCTGCCCCAGCAATTGTTCTGGGCGTCCAAGCACCGGGATCTCGATGCCGCCGAATTGCATTCGATCAATGATTGCATCGAATGTGGCGCCTGCGCCTATGTCTGCCCGAGCCGCATTCCGCTGGTGCAGTATTACCGCTATGCCAAGGGTGAACTGCGCAACGAGAAAGAAGAGCACATCAAAGCCGAGCGGGCCCGGGCCCGGTTTGAAGCGAGGCAAGCGCGCCTGGAAAAAGAACGGTTGGAAAAAGAAGCCCGCAGGAAGGCCCGTGCCAAAGCAGCGGCGGAAGCAAGAGCCGCCAAAGCGGACACGAGCGATGGCCAGCCGGATGCCCAGGACGATGCGATCAAGGCTGCTATGGCCAGGGCCAACGCCAAAAAAGCCAGCGCCTCCCAACTTGCTACTGAACTGAGCCGGGAAGATCTGGAAAAAGCGCTGGAACTGGCCGCGACCAAGGTTAAAAAAGCCAATGAGCGGCTTATTGTCGCCGAACAGGAGTCACCCGATATGGTGCCAGCCTTGCGCAAAGCGCTCGCCAAGTTGGAAGAGAAGCACCGCAGTGCCCAGGCGGCACTTGAGAGCGCGGCTCACGGCACATCTAATACAGCAGAAGCCAAGAAGGAATCCGATTCATGACGGGGCTTAACCTGACCTCACCGCACGTGACCGGTCGCACCTCCGTCACTTGGGTAATGGGCTGGGTGTTACTGGCGCTGATACCCGGCTGGATAGTGTTAACAGTCAGCTTCAGCATCGGCTATGCCATTAACATGGTACTGGCATTACTAACCGCTCTGATCGCCGAGGCGCTGCTGCTCGCCTGGCGCGGCCGCCCGGTGGTGTTTTTCCTGAAGGATCTGAGCGCCCTGGTCACCGCCGCGCTGCTTGCCCTGGCGTTGCCGCCGCTCGGGCCCTGGTGGTTAACGGTGCTGGGCACGCTGATTGCCATCGTATTCGCTAAACAGCTGTTTGGCGGGCTCGGCAATAACCCGTTTAACCCGGCCATGGTCGCCTATGCCTTGCTGCTGGTGTCGTTGCCGCTGTACATGACCACACGCTGGGCAAGCCCTGATGTTACGCTGTCGATTGTCGATACCCTGGCGGTGATCTTTGCTGGCCAGGCCCCGATCGACGGCGCGACCGGCGCCACGCCACTGGATGTCTATAAACTCGATATCGCCCGGCTGACGGCCGCTGAGGTGTTGCAGTCACCCATTTTTGGCAACTGGGTGGCTGAAGGGTGGGATGTCGCCAGCCTGGCGTTTTTGGCTGGTGGCACCCTGCTGCTGTGGAAACGCATCATCACCTGGCACATACCGGTCAGCGTGCTGGGTGGCCTGGCCGTTATGGCGCTGCTGTTCAGTGGGGATGCCGACGTGCGCACCCCGATCGACCTGCATCTGTTTGCCGGGGCCACGATGCTGGGTGCCTTTTTTATCGCCACCGACCCAGTCAGCGCCGCGACCAGTAACCGGGGCAAACTGGTGTATGGTCTGGGCATTGGCGTACTGATCTACTTGATCCGAACCTGGGGCAACTACCCCGATGCCGTTGCCTTCGCAGTATTGCTGATGAACTTTGCCGCCCCCCTGATCGACCACTACACCCGCCCACGAGTATACGGCCACGACAAATCGGTGAAAGGCTTTAAGAATGACTGACGAGAACGAGAGCTCGACACCAGCAGATACCGGCGCCGAAGCACCCATCACCCTGAGCCGGGCGATTCGCCGCAGCGCAATCGGCCTGGGTATTTTTGCAATCTTCACTGCCGGCATCATCGCCGTCACCCAAACATTGACGGCCGACCGTATCGACGCCAATCAGCGCGCCTTCGAGGCCCGTGCCCTGTATGAGCTTACCCCCGAACGATTGCATGACAACGACTTGCTGGAAACCGCGTACCCGACTGAACTGACCACCCTGACCGACACTGCTCTATTGCGGTTAAGCCGCGAGGCTACCTGGTACCAGGCACGGCGAGACGGCAACGTCACCGCTGTTATTCTGCCGTTTGTCGCACCCGAAGGTTATACCGAACCGATTCGACTGGTTGCCGCCATCGATGCCAGCGGCACGCTGCTTGGCGTGAGGGTCATTACCCACAAGGAAACCCCGGGCCTCGGCGATCAGATTGAAACCAGCAAATCGGACTGGATCTTCAGTTTCGATGGCCAATCGTTCGAGACCATTGAGCCCGACCAGTGGCGGGTGAAAAAAGACGGCGGTGCCTTCGACCAGATGACCGGCGCCACCATCACCCCGCGCGCCATTGTGCGGGCAGTCGCCAGAACGCTGACCTTCTTCGAGACCAACCGGGCCGTGCTGCTAAGCACTGAACCCGGCACCGCCGGAGCCGATTCATGAACGACGTTACGCCCGTAAAAAGCACCGCCACTGCCCGGGAGCTGACGCGCAATGGGCTATGGAACAACAACGCCGCCCTGGTGCAGTTATTGGGGTTGTGCCCCCTACTCGCCGTCACCGGCTCGGTAGTCAACGCCCTTGGGCTCGGTATCGCGACCATGGTGGTGCTGGTCGGTTCCAACACCGCTGTGTCACTGATTCGCCATTACGTGCCGGATTCTGTGCGGCTACCCGCCTTTGTAATGATCATCGCCTCGTTCACTACCTGCGCCGAGCTGCTGATGCAGGCGTTCACCTATGAGCTGTACCAGGTGCTGGGCATTTTCATCCCGCTGATCGTCACCAACTGCACCATTCTCGGCCGCGCCGATGCCTTCGCTCGCAAGAACCCGGTGCTCCCCGCCATGCTCGATGGTTTTATGATGGCGCTGGGGTTTTTGGCGGTATTGATTGTGCTCGGGGGGCTGCGGGAACTGGTTGGCCAGGGCACGCTGTTTACCAACATGGATCTGATCTTCGGGCCTGCCGCCGCAAGCTGGGAAATCACCCTGTTCCCGAATTATCCGGATTTTCTGTTTGCCATATTGCCGCCCGGGGCTTTTGTCGGCCTGGGGCTGTTGGTCGCCGTTAAAAACCGGGTGGACGCCGGTATTCAAAAACGCAAAGACGCACAAGCCGACAAACCTGTTGCTGGTTCCAAGCGTGTGCGGGTAACAGGAACCATCAGTTAACACGCCTATGAACAAAACCAAACGTACCGAGATATTCACTCGCCTGCGCGCCGCCAACCCCAACCCGGAAACCGAGCTGAATTACAGCACGCCTTTCGAGTTGCTGGTGGCGGTGGTGTTGTCGGCACAGGCCACCGACAAAGGGGTTAACAAGGCGACCGACAAGCTCTACCCCGTCGCCAACACGCCCCAGGCGATTTATGACCTCGGTGTTGACGGCCTAAAGAGCTACATCAAAACCATCGGCCTGTTTAACAGCAAGGCGGAAAACGTGAACAAGCTGTGTCGGCTACTGCTCGACCAGCACAGCCACCTTAATCTGAATGCCGGTGACATCCCCAACGAACGAGCCGATCTCGAAGCGCTGCCCGGCGTCGGTCGCAAAACCGCCAACGTGGTACTGAACACCGCCTTCGGGCAGCCCACTATGGCAGTTGATACCCATATCTTCCGCGTTGCAAACCGAACACGCATTGCACCGGGCAAAAACGTGGTTGAGGTCGAGCAACGCCTGCTACGGCTGATCCCGACCGAGTTTCTAATGGACGCCCACCACTGGCTGATCCTGCATGGGCGTTACACCTGCACCGCCCGAAAACCCAGATGCGGAGCCTGCATCATTGAAGATTTGTGCGAGTTCAAAGACAAGACCGACTAAGGTGCAGTAAGCTACCTGATACCGTGGATTCAAGAACAGGACGTTCACCTCATGCAGTACCTGACTTTGGCTCTGGATGCCAGTTGCGACTTACCCAAGGCCATATACCAGCGCTTCGATCTCGCCACCTTACCCCTCACCTGGCTGGCAAAGCCAACCGAGTTACCACCCGACAATCGCAGCGACGCGACCACAGAGGCCTGGTATCAGTCACTGACGAACGGCACATCGCATTCACTGGCAGAATGGAGCCGGAAAGAGCTAAGCCGGGACACCCATCTCAGCCAGTCGTTGGATAACACCTGGCTGCTGAACAGTGACGGCGCTCTGATCATCACCCCGGCCAAACACCACCACCCGGGCTACGACCACTGGAACCGCCAGGCTGCAACTTTACAACCACAACTCGACCGGGTTCGACACGCGGCAAACTTGCACAGCCATTTCAGACTGCGCGTGATGGACAGCAGCCACATTCTGGCCGCTTATGGATTACTGGTGCAGGAAGTGGCACATCTGCATCGCGACCAGGGGTTATCAATTGATAAACTGCGTTTGCCAATGCTGGCCTTCTCGCGCCGTATCAAACACCTTTACAGCGTACCCGCTTTTGCGAACCCCGCCTTGTACCCACAGACACCGGCCTTTCCCAAATTAAATGGGTTAAGGCGATTCGTTATGAGCCACCGGGGAACCTTGCCGGTTTTTCAGACATTGGATGAACAGGAAGAACTGGTAGGCCATGCGACTGCGGCAGACCCGATTACTCCGGTGGTAGATCTGGCATGCACGGCACTGAAACAAAACCGACTGAACCATGCAACTGTGAATGCCAGTTTCGCGGGCGAGATAGAACCCCTGCACCAGCACCCGGCCATTCGCCGGTTGCATGAAATGGTGAGCCAGCAAGGCGGACACCTGTGGTTAAGCCAAATGTCCGGTTCGTCGGCGATTCACTGCGGAGAAAACGCCTTCTCGGTAGCATTTGTTAACTAAGATATGTTTAATTGGCTAAAGCTTCCCACTGGCCGAAACCTCATCTTGTTGCAACATACGCAAAAACGACTGGCCTAAAAGCTCATCGACGGTGCCATCGCGCAGGCGGTGGTTTCGCAGGTATTGGTACAACGCGATGATGTGTTTCAGGGTGTCGGTATCAGGAACCCGGAAATCTGCGTGGCCGGATTCATTGGAAAGGATGTGCAAGACCGATTGCAACGCATCGATATCGACTTCCGGGGCCGCATCGAAGGGTAAGCCTTCACCACTGGCCAACCAGACCAAAGAACACTGGCAAGCCCGGGCAATCTGGTGAGCACGAGACAGAGAGGGTTCCGAACCGTTCAGGTATTTTCGAATCAGACTTTCGCCGAGGCCCACCGCGCGAGCAAATGCGCTAACGGTGCGACCGGCAATGAGAACCTGCAGTCGATCTGAAAAGTTCATCATGCTTCGCGGCTGCTGGGCATGGCCGGTACGGTTTTCAGGGCAACGGATTCGCCGGTGCCAGTGAGACTCCAGCGACCCAGATTGTCGAATTGAATCAGTGACATCGAATGCAATTTCAGTTTTAGTTCGTCCAGCGCGGCGCGCTCCAGTTTCACATCCGCAACCGCGTGGCTACCATGCCAGCGACGTTTGATGTCGACCAACGCAAGCGGCTGCAAATAGTCGCCCAGCAAGGCATTGACCCTGGTCTCGGACACTGGCGTCAGCAAGGGCGCCGCCAGCCAGGTAAACACGGTTTTCCAGGATACCGAGACACTGCCAGTCAACACTTTCAACTGGCCCTCACGAAATGCCTTACATCTGAACTGGCTGTGCCAGACCGACTTGGGGTTAGTTAGTGCCGAAAGGTCTGCCGCTACGCGTGAAGAGCCACCGGACGCCAATTCCTGTTTGAGCCTTACCACTTCGGCATGTAATAACGTCAGTTCCGCCGCGGGTGCGACGGCAGAGTCAGCCCGTCGCCAGCCTGGTGCCGGGTGTTCTTCCAGTACGTGCTCGATGGCACGCTCAGCGGCATCGCGCAGTGTTTCTTCGCTGTTCCATTCGTAATGGATACCGGTTTTCAACAAACCGATTAGTTGATTCAGGCGGGTTTTATCGATCTCGCTAGGGCTGGGTATTTCATGGCCGGTGTAGATCAGGGCGACCGGAGTTTTATGCTGGGCGCGTACCGTGGCGTAGGTTTGATGCAAGTACCCCACCCCCTGTTCGTTAAGCGGGCCGTACTCGTTGCCTACCAACAAAAATACGTAATCAGCATCATTCAGCGCAAGCTGATTAAGTTTCCAGAGGTAATTCGCAGAGACTGCCGGGAAAGGCAGACCCGTTGGTACGCACTGTTGGGCCATAATAGCTTCAAACAGCACATTGCGTTCTTTACCGAGATGGCGTTCGAGCGACGCCACCATTATCAATTTTCGTGAATCATACATGCTTGCTAACCACCGGCCCCATCCATGTTCGCAGAACCCCCTGAACAACACGGACAGTTGCGGGCCCATTTAGCAAAAGTCCACCTGCAAGTGTAACACATAAGCTCAAAAACATGCGTTTATTCACCTTCCTGGCACTCACTGTAGCTCGGGTCATTAAAGTCATAGGCGGCCTGGTCGGGTGACCCCGGTAAAGGCCGGTAACGGCCAGTCGGTGCCTTCAGTCAAATTCACCAGCTCGAGCAGAATCATCGCGGTCAGCCCCCAGATATGATGCCCGTCAAAATCGTAATGCGGAATCTGGAATGAAATGCCATGCCGCTCGATTGGCTGAAACCGTGGTGCGGTATCGGTAAAAAAAGCCCAGGGTACGGTAAACCATTCGGCGATTTCGTCCGGGCTGGCAACGCACTGATCCAGGCTGGCAACTTTGCCAACAAACGGAAACACCTGAACCCCGGATTTGGACAAACCGGTCGACAGCGGGCCCAGCACCTCGATCAGATCGGGAGACAGGTTCAGTTCCTCGTGCGTTTCGCGCAGCGCCGTGGCCTGCAAGGAGGCATCCTCCGGCTCCCACATACCCCCTGGAAAGGCAATATCCCCCGGGTGCGAGTTCAGGTGTTGAGCCCGAACCGTCAACAGCAAAGACGGCTCGCCTGCACTGACAACGAGTGGCACCAGGACACCCGCCCGGGGCTGATTGAGCGATAACAGCCGTGGTTCGTGGCTCGACAAACGACGCTCTAATTGACTGAAAAAAGATGAATAAGAAGTCATACCCTCATTTTCGCACGTTTACAGCTAACTGAGTGGCGCCAGGCATTGCTCGTTTTCGCGACCTTTACGGAGCCATTGAAAATTGTTTGTTTTTTGAACAGCGTCACTGCCATTTGCCACTCAGTAGTGCTAGATTGATTTGAGGGAGACTCGAACAATTCACGCGGAGCTCTGGCGTGAAGAGTTCAGAGCCTCCCTAAACAAGGACACGTCTGGATCGATTCCCGACCAGTATAAAGTAACGCGAAGCGAGGTGTTTGAGTAGTTCGCCTAACGGAGACTGCGATGGCTAACCCTGTAATCGAACTGCCCGCCTTCGATACCCTCAAGGCGCTGGCCGATGAAGACCCCGAGGCGCTGGAATCTTTGCGCAACCGTTTGGTCGCTGAAGTGATCGAGCGCGCACCGAGCCACCAGCGTGCTCAACTGCAAGGCCTCCAGTTTGTGCTGGACATGGAGCGTCGTCGCGCTAAAAATCCGATGCAATGCTGCATTCGTATGTCACAGCTGATGCATGAACGAGTCGACCGGTTGCGCGAATGCCTGAAAGAAACGCTTTATTACGACGGTTCGGTCACGACCAGACGCACCGTAAAACCACCTCCCAGTGCAGTGATTCTGGAATTTCCCCGCACGCCTCAAGACGCGCCGCCGAAGTCCTGATAGTCTTGTCGCAAAGAACTCACTACGAAACGTTTTACTGATGAATTTTTGCAGCCAATGCGGCCACCGGGTGCGCTTCGACACTCCGGATATGGATAACCGCCCCCGTTTTATGTGCGATCAGTGCGGAACGGTCCACTACCAGAACCCACGAGTGATTACCGGCACCCTGCCGGTCGCGCCGGATGGGCGAATTCTGCTTTGCCGCCGCGCCATCGAACCACGCCACGGCTACTGGACCCTGCCAGCAGGCTTTATGGAAAACGGTGAGACTACGGTTGAAGGTGCATTGCGGGAAACGGTCGAGGAATCCTGCGTGTCGGGCCATAACCCGCAGCTACTGTCGATCGTCAGCCTGCCAGACTTCGACCAGGTTCACGTCTTCTACCGGATCGACATGCCCGATTATTCGTTCGAGACCACGCCGGAAAGCAGTGAGGTGGTGTTGTTCAACCACCAGGACATTCCCTGGGAAGAAATCGCCTTTCTAACCGTGAAAGTCACGCTTGAGCATTACCTGGAGCATTTGGATACCGAGCAGGTGCCAGTGCTGAATTCAGTGGTGCACCGGCCCAAAAAGCAGATTTAGTAACGGCTACGCCGCGCGCCCTCTCTCTAACTCGCCCCCAACGGTGGAGAGAGGACTGTTGTGTGCAGTGTGCCTTTTGGGCGCACATCAGAAATACCGCGTTTGCCGCCGTGTAATCGCCTGCAGCCCGCTGGCACCCAGCTCCACACCCCAACCTGATTCACCCATGCCGCCAAACGGCACGTCGATGCGACTGCGCATGGGCCTGTTAATGGCAACGTTTCGGGTCGTCAGTCGACGCGCTATGTCGGTCGCTTCGCTGGCCGAGCCACTCCACACTGCGCCTCCCAAACCATACCGGCTTCGATTGGCCCACTGGACTGCCTGGTCCACCGATTCGTAGGCCGCCAGTTGCAGTACCGGACCAAAAATTTCATCCGGCCAAACCGGGCTGGTCATCGGATCATCGGTTACGGCCCAGGCCGGGCTAACGTACAACCCATCTACGTTAGGGTCTTCACTGTGTCGGGTCGCGGTGACTTTGAGGTTGTGCCACTGCTGCAACAGGCGATCGCGAATGTCGGGGCGAGCCAGTGGACCCAGGGTACAGCCGGGGGCTTCCGGTGCAGCCGGAACGAAATCGGCAAGGCGCGCTGCCACCCGGTCCAATACCGCATCGAGTCGGGTTTTCGGCACCAGCCAGCGTTTGGCACAGAGGCAACTCTGGCCGGAGTTATTAAGACGAGAGGCCAGGGCGTGGTCGACAAAGGCGTTTAAATCGCCACTGTCGGTCAGCAGCCATACATCGCTGCCCCCCAGCTCCAGCGTGCTGGGAACCAGCCGTTGGGCGCAGGCCATGGCGATGGCCCGGCCAGCTTCACTGCTACCGGTGAAGTGCACCTGTTTTAAATGGGGGTGATCGTACACGGCAGGCAGTACATCGATGTCAATCTGCAACAGGGTGACCGCCTCGGTCGGAAACCCGGCCTGGTGCATCAAATCGACAAGTAAACGGGAGCTGAGCCAGACATTCGGAGCGGGTTTGATCGCGACGGTGTTGCCAGCCAGCAAGGCGGGTAAGGCAAAGCGACACACCTGCCATACCGGGTAGTTCCAGGGCATGATGCCGAGAATGCCGCCCCAGGGCTCAAAGCTCAGCACCGTACCTGGCTGAATGTCAGTCGGTTCCAGATGTAATGGCCCCTGCTCTACCAGATACCGGACCAGAGCGATGGTTTTTTGCAGTTCAGCCAGAGACTGGGCCAGCGGTTTACCCATTTCCCGGCTGATTTGCCGGGCCAGGGTGCCCTGGTGCTCTGCCAACAGCTTTGCCAGTGATTCAAACCAGTGAATTCGCCGGGCCAGGGGCACGGTGGCCAGTGCCGGCCAGGCTTGTTGTTGCTGACCCAGAACCCTGACCGTTTCAGTCTGTGACCAGCCTTCCGCCTCGAACAGGCAATTCTGGCTGGCTGGATTCACAGATCTGAATACACTCATGGCTCATCCTATTTGGTACAAAATGTTGTAAAGTTACAATTTGGGTAGGGTTCAGCGGTCCCACCGCCGACTCCGTTCGTATATAAATCAGGTCGAGCTGACAGTGCTACACTGGGTACTCGCGCCTGAAAAACAGCACTGACGCAGGTGCGTTCAATAATAAATGCACGGCTTCATTTCACCGGAGCTGCGTTAGTTTACTACGGCTTATCTGGCCAGGAGCGCCGGTGCAGGGAGCGCATTCTAAAGCATCGGTTGCTAAAGTTAACCTTTTCCCGGGAGAGATCGACACATGACTGCAATTCCTGACACCTTGCGTGAAAATGTACGCCTGCTGGGCGAACTGCTGGGCGATACCTTGCTGGAAACCAGGGGCCCGGAACTGTTTCGCAAGGTTGAAGAGATTCGTCGACTGGGCAAGGCCGTTAATACGGCCGAAAACAGCGATCCGCAACCGTTGATTGATGTTCTGTCGAGCCTGGAAGACGAGGATGTACTGCCCATCGTGCGCGCTTTTAGTCAGTTCCTGAACCTGGCCAATATTGCCGACCAGCAGTATTTTGCCAGCGCCGAGGCCAATCAGCGCGAGGCGGTGGAAGACACGCTCGAACAACTGGTCGATACGCTCGGCAAAGACAGCGTGGCCGACGCCTTGCGCAACCTGAACATTGAACTGGTGCTGACGGCCCACCCTACCGAGGTGACACGCCGCACCCTGATCCGCAAACACGAACGCATTGCCGAAGACCTCTCCGACCTGAAACGCAACGATCTGCTGCGCTATGAGCGCACCGAGTTGAAATCGAATCTGCGGCGCACGGTCAATGAGATCTGGCACACCAACGAAATTCGCGATGAACGCCCGACAGCGGTCGATGAAGCCAAGTGGGGCTTTGCGGTTATTGAGAATTCGCTCTGGCATGCGGTACCGCAATTCTTACGTGAGCTGGACCGAACGGCGCGCTCCCGCCTCGGCCAGGGCCTGAGCGTCGATGCCTCGCCCTTTCACTTTTATTCCTGGATGGGCGGCGACCGCGACGGCAACCCCAATGTCACCCACAAGGTCACCCAGAAAGTGATTCTGCTGGGGCGCTGGATGGCGGCGGATCTGTATCTGAAAGACATCAATGATCTGGCTGGCGACCTCAGCATGAGCGAAGCCAGTGCCGATCTGATCTCCGATGTGGGTGCAACGCCAACGCCTTATCGGGCCAAATTGTACGGCTTGCGCACCCGGTTGGAACATACCCTGGCCTGGGCCGAACGCCGGGTTCAGGGCGAGTCCGTCACGGCTCCGGCCGATGTAATCATCACCCGTCAGGATATTCTCGACCCGCTGATGGCCTGCTACGATTCGCTGCTGGAATGCGGCATGGGCCGCATTGCCAACGGAGCCCTGCTCGACTGCATTCGGCGCGTGCATTGCTTTGGTATCAGCCTGGTACCGCTGGATATCCGCCAGGACAGTGAACGCCACATACTGGCGATTGATGAAGTGACCCGCTATCTCGGCCTGGGTGACTATAAAGACTGGGACGAAACCCGGCGTGAGGCGTTCTTGCTGGAACAACTGGGCAGCCGGCGCCCGCTGGTACCCCGTCACTGGCAACCCAGTGCCGATACCCGGGAAGTGCTGGATACGGCCCGCATTCTGGCCGAAGAACCAGCCGAGGTGTTGTCGAGCTACATTATTTCGATGGCAAAACACCCGTCGGATGTACTGGCTGTAGCGTTGCTACTGAAAGAAAGCGGACTCGACTGGAACGTACCCATCGTCCCCTTGTTTGAAACCCTGGATGATCTCGACCGCTCAGTGTCGGTGATGGAAACGCTCTGGTCGCTGCCCTGGTACCGCGAATACTGCGGTGGCAAGCAAACGGTGATGATTGGCTATTCCGATTCGGCCAAGGACGCGGGCAAGCTGACCGCCACCTGGGCGCAGTACAAAGCCCAGGAGCGACTGGTCAAACTGGCCAGCGAATACGATATTCACCTGATGCTGTTTCATGGTCGCGGCGGTACCGTTGGTCGTGGCGGTGGCCCGGTCGAAAAAGCCATGGCCTCCCAGCCGCCAGGGTCAGTACGGGGTGCCATTCGGGTGACCGAACAGGGCGAGATGATTCGCTACAAATTCGGCATGCCCAGAGTGGCGGTTCGCAGCCTCAACATCTATGTGGCGGCCACTCTGCGCGCCACGCTGGAACCCAGCGCCGCCCCCAAGCCCGAGTGGCGCGAGCTGATGGAGGCCATGTCCAAGGCGAGCCTGGAGCGCTACCGTGCCGTGGTACGTCACGATGAACGCTTTGTGCCCTACTTCAGAAGCCTGACCCCAGAACAGGAGCTCGGTATGCTGGCGCTGGGCAGCCGACCCGCCAAACGCAAGGCGACTGGCGGCGTTGAAAGCCTGCGCGCCATTCCCTGGGTGTTCGCCTGGATGCAGGTGCGCCTGAACATGCCCTCCTGGCTGGGTGCCCGCCAGGCGCTGGAACATGGCCTGGCCACAGACCCGGAATTACTGCAGGACATGGTCGAAAACTGGACGTTTTTCAGCAGCTTTCTGGACCTGCTGGAAATGGTGCTCGGCAAGGCCGACGGCTCGATCACAGCTTACTATGAGCAACAACTGGTGCCAGCCGAGCTGCATGACCTCGGCGAGGATTTGCGGGCCGACCTGAAAGCCAGTGAGGTGCTACTCAACCAGGTTAAAAACCAGCAGGTTCTGCTGGAAAGCGACCCTTTGCTCGCCCAATCGATCCTGGTGCGCAACCCCTATACCGACCCATTGAACTACCTGCAGGCCGAATTGCTGAAACGGGCCCGTAAGACGGGCAATCTGGACCCGCAACTGGAACGCGCCCTGAAAGTCACCATGGCCGGTATTTCAGCCGGCATGCGCAACACGGGATAACAGACCGGGCCTGATCTTTAGTAGGAAGCCAGCCCCCTGGGTGACAGGGAGCACAACCAACCAGTAGTGCTGACCTTTTGGGCGGTGGTTGTATTCACCGGTACGGATACTGCCAGTCGCCCACAGAGTGGCCTCCTACATTTTATCGGAGTCTTTCGTCCTGCTATCGACGGAAGTCTAACCGCCAATGGTTGAGCTTAGCGGCCTTGGCGGGTATCTTAGCGTCTGGCTGATGCAGGCCTACAAGCACGATACTGCATCACGATCACTTAAAATAACAGGCATTAAAAGAATTTACCGGTAATTGCCGCCAAATAGAGCAGCATGCTAACGCTCAGACCGGAGCCGCACCCCTGGCTTACACAGGGGATACCTGGCTCACGACCCCTGATCAGGACACTGAATTGATCTGCTTAACGCACTGAATTCAATAGTAACGGGTGGATCGCTCAGTCGGTTCAGACTTTTTTAAACCAAAATTTTCACGATTAAACATTAACGAGGAGTTCGCCATCTATGCGTATTATTCTGCTGGGTGCACCTGGTGCCGGTAAAGGGACTCAAGCCCAATACATCACCGAGAAATTTCAGATACCACAAATCTCCACCGGCGACATGCTGCGTGCTGCTGTTAAAGCTGGCAGCCCCCTGGGTGTGAAAGTTAAGGAAGTCATGGCCTCTGGTGGCCTGGTTTCGGATGAAACCATTATTGCACTGATTAAAGAGCGCCTAACCCAGCCGGATTGCGCTAACGGCTGTCTGTTCGACGGCTTCCCGCGCACCATTCCTCAGGCTGATGCGCTGAAAAACGAAGGCATCCGCATCGACTATGTGATTGACATCGATGTGCCCGATGAAGAGATCATCAACCGCCTCAGCGGCCGCCGCGTGCACGAAGCCTCCGGCCGGGTTTACCATGTTGACAACAACCCGCCCAAAGAAGAAGGCAAAGACGACGAGACCGGTGAGGCTCTGGTACAGCGCGGAGACGACAAAAAAGAAACCGTTGCCAAGCGCCTTGAGGTTTACCACGCCCAGACCGAGCCATTGATCGGCTTCTACAAGGATCTGGCCGAGAAAGAGCCGGACGTGGCGCCAAAATACATTCATGTGCCGGGTATTGGCAGCTTTGAAGACATTCGCGATAAGATTTTTAGAGAGCTTTGATTTTTTAAGCTAAGAGCTTTGAGCTGAGAGTTTGGAGTTTGACTTGAAAAGCCCGCCTGGTGCGGGCTTCTTTGTGCGTGTGTTTTAAAAATGGGACCCTTTTGGCGGTGGCTATCACCAGAGTCTGGGTACGGGATTGGCTCGATCACATCCATGTGATCGATCCGGCTGCGCCGGACGCTGGCGCGGCCCTGAACGCTCCTGGCGTTCAGTCGAACCCGCGGGGGCCACGAACGATTCCTGCGCTTTGCGCAGGTTAAACCAAAAAAGGGGACCCTTCTGGCAGTGGCTATCACCAGAGTCTGGGTACGGGATTGGCTCGATCACATCCATGTGATCG